>NZ_JFHJ01000293.1:0-13236 GCF_003666285.1 Mesotoga sp. HF07.pep.5.2.highcov
GTTGTTATTCACTGATAGAAAGAGATACATTTCTTTCAAATTGAGAAAGAAGTGAGAAAGACACCTTAATGGTCAGAAACAAAACAGGCCCTCTCGTGAAGAGCCTGTTTTCTATTTGGGAATTTCCGAACAGGGGTGGGGTCTAGCATGTCTCTGTTTGATCGAGTCGAGAAGGAGTTGATTCTTCAATTCATTTTAGTCAAAAATGTGGAATTGTCAATTAACCCAGCGTGACTATTGTTTAAGTCTATATGTACTTCTTTTCTTCCGATCAGAGTAAGTTACAACATTCTTAGCAAACTTGAAAATCACTCGGATTTCCTGGCAGTAATTAATCTCTTCATTGCCTCTTCAACTATGGCCCTTGGGCAGGCAAGATTCACCCTCATGAACCCTTCGCCTTCTTCACCGAATATCGAGCCGTCTTCAAAGCCAACCTTTGCCTTTTCGTACAGAAAGCTCCTGAGCTCTTCAACACTCATACCTGTATTTCTAAAATCGATCCATGCAAGATAGGTTCCTTCGAGATCAGCAACTCTCAGCTCCGGGAAATTGGTTTTCAAGAAATCTCTCATATACACGAAGTTCCCATTAATGTATTCAAGTAGTTGTTCGAGCCAACGTTCCCCATTGTTATAAGCCGTTTCAAGAGCGACTGTGCCAAAAACGTTAGACATACCGGCTCCAACTGTGCTCATCATACTCGAGTATTCTCCTAGAAGTTCACTGGATGACGAAATTACCGCTGCTGAAGAGAGGCCAGCGAGATTGAAAGTCTTACTTGGCGCAACGCATGTCAGTGTTATGGAAGAAACCTCGTCAGAAATCATTGCTGTAGGTATATGCTTGTTATTGCCAAAAACCAGATCCGAATGGATCTCGTCAGAGATTATCTTGATGTTTCTGTTCAAACAGATCTCTCCCAGCCTTGAGAGCTCATCTCTTCTCCAAACCCTTCCGACTGGATTGTGGGGACTGCAGAGAATGATAATCTTCGTTCTTGAATCAACTTTTCTTTCAAGGTCTTCGAAATCCATTGAGTACCTTCCGTCTGATTCCTTCAAAGGGTTCAGAATCATTTGTCGACCCGTTTCTTTGATTGCTTTGAAGAAAGGATAATACACCGGTGTCTGCACAACCACCCTGTCTCCAGGATGAGAAAGCGCCATAATGGCAATGTGAACTGCCGCGACAACTCCAGGAGCGTGTGCGATCCACTCTTCCTTTATCTTCCAGCCATGTCTTCTATAAAGCCAATTCACGATAGACTCGTGGTAAGCTTTTGATCTTGCGGTATATCCGTAGATTCCATGCTTTGCTCTTGAGACTATTGCCTCGACAACTTCAGGGGGCGACTCAAAATCCATATCGGCTACCCACATCGGAAGCAGATCATTCCTTCCAAAAAAGAGATCTGCGTGATCCCACTTAATGCAATTTGTTCCTCTTCTCTCGATAACTCTGTCAAAGTCGTATTTCACAGCTTTCCTCCATCTCTTAGAAATGTCATCTATGTTCACATTCAAGATTATCACTGGTTGAGCTGAAAGAATTTCTGGACTACTCAATAAACGGAAGACCATCACCCGAGTAAAGACATTCTGGAATCTCCGGCTCGGGATATTCCCCCTTGATTTTTTCTTTGATCACGTTGAGATAGTTTTCAGCGCTTGATCGCCATGTATATTTTTCGGTTACCCGATCGACTCCTCTTGAACTTAATTCTTCCCAAAAAGAGGGACTGCTGAAGAGAGCCTTTTTCAATCCGCGAACAATATCATTTGTTTCAAGAGGATCTACTAGCACTCCATATTCAATGTTGTCTTCTCTTAAACTCTCTGCCGGTCCACCATTTGAGGTTGCTACTACTGGCAGCCCGCAGGCCATAGCTTCAATCGGTGCAAGGCCGAACGGTTCATACAGAGATGTCAAAGCGAAAATCGATTTCCTCTTTGTAGAGATTCTATATAGGGCGGATAGTTCGTGCTGATTCTCAATGTTAAGGAAAATCACTCCGTATTCAATTCCATTTCTGCGGATATGGTCGATGATTTCCTTCAGAACTGAACGATCAGGTTCCTCAAGAGAGTCGAATTCTTCGTATGGATTTTTAATCCCTCTCGTGACGATTACAAGATTGCTTGACTCATGGAGTTCACGATCATTTGCAAAGGCTCTGACTATTCCAATGTGGTTCTTCTTTCCTTCGAATCTGCTTGAGACAACGATCATCGGAAGTCGAAACCTCGATGCATTTGAAAATCTTTCAACAGCCTCTTTGTATCTATCTTCTATTGCTTCGTCCAATTCCGATGGATTTGCAGTGAATATATCCGTATTGACACCGGGAGGCACGATAGAGTATTTTGAATCGTTTCCGACGTCAGAAAACTCACGGTAAAGGGGATGGCTATACTGCTGAAATCTTTCCATCGAAGTTGAAACAAAATTCACTGCAGAGTACTTCATAGAGATACGCTCTGCCGCAATTCGATAGGAGAACTTGAACTCCTCTTCGATTTTCATGCGGTTTTCTCCCGTCTGAAGTAGCTTGTCTAGTTTCTGAGCCCCTAAGGAGTGAGCGGTGAACGAGTAAGGAATCCCCGTTTCTTTGAATAACATAGCGCCTGTAAGACCTCCATCTCCGTAATGTGTTGTAAGAAAATTCGGCATCGTGCGCTCTGCCCGATAGAACTCTATTATTCTTATTGAGAACTCACCTAGGTAGGGCCATAAGTCCTCTTTTCTTAGAAATCCGTCGGGGCCGAAGGGAATCCGAACGATTCTGAGATTCTCTTTTCCTGGATAGTAGTCGAATTCATCGGCGAATTCGGGCCATCTCTCATCGATTATTCTTCTGGTGATTATGTCACACCTGATTCCCATTTCCGACATAGCCGAAGCGACCTCTTTAACATAGACCAACTGGCCCCCAAAATCCGGATGAGTCGTCCAGTAACTGTCTTCCCTGTCGAAGTTTCCCTGCGGGTTTATAAACGCAACTCTCACAAATAATCACCTGCCTCGAAAATCGCCTTCAGAGCATCTATAGAAGGTAAGATCACTTCCTTTCCTTCGTGTTCAATGCGGAAGCCCGCGCAGTAGTTACCGTACACTGCCGATTCAAATATGTCCTTTCCACCGAGCAATCCGAATAAAACTCCTGACCAAAATGCATCTCCAGCTCCTGTTGTATCTACTACTCTTCTCGCACAAGATGGCAAGGTTACTACCCTGTTTCCGTCGGATATCATTGATCCTTTTTGCCCCAGAGTCAGAATGACGTTTTTCGCTCCAGATTCATGGAATTTACGGATGTAATCAAGAGGTTCTCCAGGGCCGAAAATTTCGTTAGCATCATCTTCAGAAGGTTTGACAAGAAAGACATTCTCGAGGAACCCTATTGTGAATTCCGAACCATCCTGATTGTGAGTCCAAAGAATTTGTCTGTAGTTGGGATCGAATGTGATCCTTACTCCCGTTCGAAGTGCATAATCTACAAGCTTGCAGCAAACCTCTCGAGACCTCTCACACGATAACGGCCATGTAGTGAAGTGAATAAAGTCTATGTCCTTCATGAAGCTATCAATATCATACGGTTCCTCAAGTAAGCAATCTGCGCCTCTGAAGGCCGAGAACTGTGGGGATGACTGAGATCTCGAAACGAAGACCATAGAGGTATGGGCTTCCTGGTCTTGCTGGACAAAGGAAGTATCGATCCCTTTTAGACGAAGATGCTCAAGGTAAGCCCTTCCGAAAGGATCATTTCCAACTCTTGATAGAAGAATACTTTCGATACCCAGGTCGTTAAGATTCGATGCAAGGTTTCCAGGCGAACCCGCAAAGAACCTTCGAAAAGAAGTTGCTTCGCCTAGATCTTTCACAGTATTGGTAGATATCAGATCAATAAGGAGCTCACCAACGACGGCAATTCGAGACAATTCAACGCCTCCTTCTCTTATTAGTCTATCATTCGAGAGTCTATTTCCGTTCACGGATCCGGGATCTGCTCAAACATAGCTCTTCAGAAACCAGATTCTCAAAGCGGGAGGCGTGTATAATCAAGTTAACAATAGCTACACATATTTGAGACAGGAGGTTTAGTAAATGGAGGAAATATCTTTAAAAAGGCTCCAAAGAAGATATGTTGGAAGTGATATTGATTTATCGCTTTGGGAGAATCTGGAGAGCGAGCTCAAGAGGCTTGAGGAATACGAAATTGTTGATAGAGATTCGCTAGAGAACTTCCTGCTTCACTGGAGTGAGCTATTCATGATTCTTCAAGAGAAGCTTGCATGGAAGTACATCGACATGACAAGATTTGCTGATAACGAGAAGAAGAGACTTGATTATTCGAAATTCTTCGAAGATGTTTATTCGAAGGCAGAGCCTTACAGAATAAGGCTTATGAAAAAATACTACGATAGCATTCACAGAAGGGAGTTAGATCCTTTCCGATATGAGAACTTCGATGCGATAGTTTCTAATGCGGTTGAGCTTTTCAATGAGGATAATCTCTCTCTGGAGGTTCAGGAGAAGAAAATGGCGTCTGAATATGCGGCGACCATCGGTTCAATAACTGCAGAGTTTCGAGGAAAAGAATACACTCTTTCGCAGCTATCGAGGTTCCAGCTGGAACCGGACCGCTTAACTCGCGAAGAAGCCTGGCGGCTTTCAATGAGCAAACTTGATGAAGTACATGAAAGCCTTGAGAACCTATTTGATAAACTTCTTTCTGTAAGGGTTCCTCAGGCGGCAAATTCTGGATTCAGTAGTTATAGAGACTATATGCATCAGAAGAAGAACAGATTTGTCTATTCAGTCGAGGATGTACACAGATTTCATGAATCGGTAGAAAAAGTTGTAGTTCCTTTTGTTTCGGAGCTTAATGAGAAGAGACGGAAAGAACTCGGGTTGGATAGACTAAGACCCTGGGATATTAGTGTTGAGCCTTCGGGAAGAGTGCTAAAGCCATTTGAAACAATGGAGGAATTCATACAGAAGGCTATCAGAGTACTTCAGAAGGTTGACCCGGAGTTCGGCGTTAATCTCTTAAAGATGAAGGAGAACGGTCTGCTTGATCTCGAAAACAGAAAGGGAAAGGCTCCAGGTGGCTACAACTACCCCTTAGATGAAACCGGCGCTCCTTTCATCTTTATGAACGCCACGGGAACTCCCGCAAATGTCAAAACCATACTTCATGAATCGGGACATGCGATGCACTCTTTTGCAACGACAGATGAGAAACTGATAGCTTATAGACACGCAACCCACGAAGCTGCCGAACTGGCTTCCATGTCTATGGAACTTTTGACGATGGATTATTGGGATGAATACTACTCAGAAGAGGAGGTAAGGATTGCAAGAAAAGAGGAACTGGCCGGAACTTTGAGTTTTCTGCCATGGTGTATGATTGTGGATTCGTTCCAGCAGTGGATCTACACAAACCCCGATCATTCTTCCTCGGAAAGAGATGAGAAATTCTCTTTGGTTTTTGATCGATTTAACACTGGAGTCGACTGGACAGGACTCGAAGAAGAGAAGAAGATTCGCTGGCTTCTTCAGCCACATATTTTTACGAATCCCTTCTACTATATAGAATACGGAATTGCTCAACTTGGGGCTCTCGCTGTTTACAGAAACTATAGGCAAAATGCTCTAAGGCCATAAAGGATTACAAGAAGTTCCTTTCAATGGGTTATTCAAGGCCGCTAGACGAATTGTTTGAAAGCGCAGGTATAAAATTCGATTTTTCGGAGCATTACCTGCTTGAACTCGTCCGATTTGTTGAAAGCGAGCTAGCTTTGCTTTGAAGAGAGTGCTTCTTTGAAAGAATAGACAGTTCGCAAGGACGTAATCCATCATAATTAAATCTACTCAAGAGAAGGATAGCTTCGGCGAAGCTCACAGAGTTAGAATTGGCGAGGAGGTGTTTGAATGAGAAAAATCGTCTTTGTTATAGTTCTGATGATGGTACCGTTCGTTGTATTGGGACAGGTTGAAGAACTCAAGGCCAAGATAGCCGAAAATCCTTTGGATGTCGAGAGTCTCAAAGCATTGCTGGAAATCTATTATGAGAATTACGAACTTGAAAATTATGGAACGACACTTAAAGAAGTAATAATGGCTGTTGATGAGATTCCCGAAGCAATGTATCCGTTGATTGAAGAAGGAATTGAGAAGTTGCTTGAAAATGCTTATTCAGATTACGCCGAAGAAATATCCGAGATCCTTTTTGATCTTCGGCCAGACAAGAACTCTATGCTACTCTATCTTAAGTCCCTGAATAGCGGCTGGGCCATGTCGGAGGAGGCTATCCGACAGTCTGTAAACAGACTTAGCGAAGATCAGATCGAGATTTACGAGTTTCTCCATGCGGAGTCTGTCGACCTTTATCCAGTCGATCTTCATCTGCTTGTATCGAGAATCCTTGTAGAGGATTTTGGAGAGACTGACTATTTGATTCCTTATATTGTGGGGTTGATAGACGATTACGACTTTTCAACCGCTAGAAGTCTGCTAAGTGAGAATTCAGAATTTCTTAGCTCTTCACCGATGTACTACTATCTAAATGGAATCCTTGATCTGGAGATAGGCTATTATGATGATGCAGTAGAATGGTTTCTGCAGGGCAAGTCGAGAGACGACGATACTGAAATTTACGAGGCGCTGTCCTTGATCGAGTATATATATATCCCTGAATATGTAACCGATTTGTTCACCGCGATTGTCCTGGCCAACGACGAAGCATCGCTGATTTCGAATATTCAGGAGTTTGTTCTCAACTACGAGGAGTTGTCCTGGATCTTTTCGTGGATTTCAAGAGTTCCTGAACCTATGAAGCTGGCAGAGATTCTCTCAGATGAGGAGACTGCCGTATCGTACAACACGGTGAACCTCGATTTCGAGAAGATCAACATTGGTTTCTATGATGCTTACGCATCGCTTCGGGGAACAGTTTCAAGTGCTATTTATGGACAGTTTCTAGATGCGAGAACTTATGTCTACATATCTGAAAAGATGGATGGAGTCATAGTTGAAGGAGAAAGAGAGGCCAGATTTGATGGATGTGATGTTTATTCTCTTTCCCCCAACAGAGATCGATTATTGATCATGGATACATGGGGAGAGTCAATCTCAATGGTAGATAGCAGCATGGACATTATATGGACATTGTCTGAAGAATACAGTATGGTACCTGTTGCGTGGTCACCGGATGGATCCAAGGTAGTTGTATCGACTGGCGGAGATTACTTCTCAGTGATCGATGTCGAATCGGGTCAGGTCATCGAGTCAATCGAGAGTTTCTATGATCTGGTCTTCTTGTCTTTGGATGAAACTTACGCGGTAGACTACGATGGAGAAATTGTCAATCTTACAAAAGAATCCCTTATTGATACAGATGCTCCAGCCTTCTGGGCTGCCTACGGCAATAATAACAAGATAATCTATTTCGAGTACCCCGACGAATACTCGGATTTCTCTTATGATTCTCTCCATGTATATGACTTAAGTACAGGGGAAGACACCGTGATAGCTTATAACGTTATGTTCATGGATGCGCCCGTGCCTTCTGTGAAGATAGAGGGAGATTTCGTCTATTTCACAGAAAAGGATGCTCTGGGAATGCACAGGGTAATTCTTATGGATTACATGACGAATGAGGTGTTATTTGAGAGTCTACCCAGTGAAGACATAATAATCTTCCCTGACGTTAGACCTGAATGATGGAACGAAGGCCGGCTTTAGCCGGCCTTTCTCTTTTTGTAGTGAAGAATAAATAATGAATTATGACAGAGATCTCTTAGAGTTCTATTTCTTTCCTGCAAAAGCTTCATCCAACTGTTCCTTTGTTATTAGATCGGAAGAGACCCCTTTCTTTGAGCAACAATACCTGGCAGCTATCTGGCCTCTCAGAATTGATTCCTCTAAAGTATATCCTTCAAGGAAGTAGCTCGAAAGAAACCCCGCAGCAAGACTATCACCTGCTCCGTTTGTGTCGACTACAGGTTCATCAAGCTCAACCGGGCCGAAGAAGTTGATTCCGTGCTCCGTGCCTAATGCACATCCTCTCTTTCCCATTCCACAGATCACAATTCTATCGTTTCGAACCCTCAGGTATTTTGATATTATGGGGGTGGGATCTCGAAAGTTTGTTGATGAAAAGAAGAGAACGTCAGCCTCTCTAACATAGTCTTCTCTGTACAGGTCATCGGGATCCGTTACATCCTGGATATCTACAGAAATTACAAGCCCTGCTTCTCTTAAAGGTTTTAGAAGAAATCTGGACCAGTTCACAATATTGACGTGGGCAAGTTTGGTTCCAAATAGGTATTTCTTTATGGCTTCAGCATCCGGCTTCAAGGCCATTGCTCCTCTACCGTCATAGAAGTTCTTTCGCTCACCGTTCTTGTACATAATGTTTACGCTTCTCTTAGTTCCCAGTGGATCGACTCCAAGGAAAGCGATGTCGATGCCCTGTGCTGATAGAGTTTCCCGGATGTGGTCTCCAAAATAGTCCGATCCAACGTATCCGATAAAACAGACCTCGTGGCCAAGCCTTTTCAGAGACTGACAGACATATCCACCTGCCTGGCCGATGCAATCCACAACTTCAGTAAATGTCGCCTCTACCGAAAAGTCTATCTCGCTGCCCGATAAATAGACGTTTGTATCAATCCCGATGGCGCCAATTACAGCTACTTCGAAGCCCATAAAGAATCACTCCTGTTTAACAACGCTTCTGAAAAGCTCAAGTTTCTCCTTGAGCAATTCTCCTCCCAGAAGACCGGAGAGAGCCTTTTCGTAATGCTCAACTGAAATTCCTGGAATCACATTTTTGTGAGCAATAGTTCCCACAAGAACTACATTCTGCATCTGGGGATCCTCAAATCTTCTCTCAATACTGAAATCACCTTTGAATTTCGATTCCTTGCCTCCCGTTCGATGTCATCCTTATTTACTTCTTTTGTCCTTCTCAAAAGGACATCCAATGGTTGCCAAACAGTGTCATGGTATAACCAGTATTCCCCCGTTTCTAAGTTAGTTCACCATCCCTCTCAATGCTTCATAAAGCTGAAGGGCTATCATCATTTGAGCAGGGTGCTTCTTGATCAATACCGAATGAACATTATTACCAATTCTTAGCTGAGATAAAACCGTACCCCCTCTCTGAGCCAGTCCATGGGTATCGGTTCCGATAGCCCACTGACCGGAGTGGTCGACGGTCCCAAGAAGAATTTCGTTGAGCAGTCCTATGCACTGTCCACCAACTTTAATTATACAAACGTCAAACCTCCTCATGCTTTCACCCCTTCACTGATCATCGGATTCATTTGACTCTGAGGGGCAGGTTTGAACTCAGGATCTATCCCCGATACAGAGATCGTGTTGAAACCAAATTGAACCGTCTTAGGCAGCTTGATAACTCGGACAGGCAAAGTCAGCAATACATACTTTCTGTTACATATCATTCCGGTTTTAACAGGATTTGGCAATGGTTTATGGCTCCTTTTCAGTTCTCTAGTGAACTCCAGCATACACGAATGCTTCACGATAATCACCTTGAAGCCTTCTTCTTCGACAGCCCGTTCAACAAGAAGCTAGTTCCCCATCATAATCTCCGAACCACTTTCCTGGGAGAGGAGTATTTCGCCAATCCTCTTCATAGGCTCCCACCTTTACACTGGATATTGTTTTATATACTGAACATTACTCATTTTTTAGTTCGAAAGATTTCTCAAACCTCTGTTAGATGCATTCACTCACTAAACTCTAACCTTTATTTGACAAAGCTTCAAAGTAGTTGGAATCTCGTCCCTCTTTTCTCCGGATAATTCGATTTCAGTCGAGACAATCTCAATTCTCTTCTTTTTCAGAATATCGAGAAATGTATCGCGAAGGCATTATGCCAGACCCATTAGGAGCAGATTGCAAGGAGCTGATCCTTCTTTTCCAATTCTTACCTAGTAACCGGAATCGGTAATTCCAGAACCGGAGAAGCCATCTTTGAAATCTACCTTTGCATGCACTGTACTTCCCATTTCTTACCTCCTCTGCATTTTGACTGGAAAGGATTATCTGAATTAGATGTCACGAAGATCAAACGGGCAGCGTTGCTAGAAAGAAACGAAACTGATGGTTCGCGACAACTACAGGTTGTACAGTTTAGATCATATCAATAATCAATATTAACATTCAGATGTCAAGAAGAACCAGAATACGAGATTGCCTAGAAGTCTCTCGTGAGTGAAAAGTAGAATATATTAGGAGGTGCGATGTGAATCTATACGCGTTGTTCAATTCATCTCTTTATCATGGAACTTCTTCGAGAAAAGGTTTTTTTGAAGGCTGGTACTTCAAGTTTGTTGACAGGAAGAAGGAAAAGTCATTTGCAGTCATACCGGGAGTGTCCTTGAATTCGTCGAGAGAAGATGCTCACGCTTTTGTTCAATTCCTCTCGGGTGGGAAGAATGAATCCGGCAACTTCAACTATCCCTTGGGAGAGTTCCATTCTGATAAGAAACGCTTCTCTGTTGAGATCTCGAAAAATCATTTTTCGGCCGGAGCGGTGATTCTGGAAATGTGCAATGAGAATCACAGAATTGCTGGGAACATAAGGATCTTGGAGCCGTACCTTTGGCCTAGAAAGTTCTATTCCCCTGGGATCATGGGGCCTTTTTCCTTTGTACCTTTCATGGAATGTTACCACGGAGTCGTCAGCATGGACCACAAACTTGAGGGAGAAGTAAGAATCGATGATGAACTGATAGATCTTTCCGGAGGCAGAGGATATATAGAAAAGGATTGGGGAAGATCATTTCCAAAGGCGTGGGTCTGGATGCAGAGCAACAGCTTTGATCTCGAGAGAACCTCATTAATGCTGTCGATTGCAACGATTCCATGGTTGGGAAGGAGTTTCACCGGTTGCCTCTGCGCATTTCTGTTTAAAGAAAAGCTCTATAAATTCGCTACCTACAGGGGAGCAAAGATCGATAGAGTAGAGGTTTTGGACAACGAAGTATTCCTCCAACTTAGACAGGCAGGGTTTTCCTTGAATGTCAGTGCAAAAAAGACTTCTGGAGCGCATTTAATCTCGCCTGTAGAAGGTAGTATGAGTGGGAAAATTGATGAATCGCTTACGTCTGAAATAACGGTGAGACTCTTCCGAAACGATGCGGTCTTGTTTGAAGGTACCGGGACAAATTCCGGCCTAGAAGTTGTTGGGGAGCTTAAGCTGAAGGAAAAAAGTAAATGAGAACCTGTGCTGTTCAATCATTAGAGGACTGGATATTGTTGCTGAGGGGATTCTTCCGTTCCTCTTTAGCAGTTTATCTCTTACATGTATGTGAAAAAAGGGCATCCCTAGTTTCCTGGATGCCCTCTAACATAAGATTCCGAAAAAATTGTTTCCGAATCCTCTAGCCACTTCTTTTCAGCACCCCTCTTTTTTTCGCCCAAACCTCCATTCTCTTGAAAAACACGAGGCCGAATGGAAGTAGAAGTGCTCCAAGAAGAATCAGAGGCCAAACATCATTCCACATCTCCGCCATGGTTCTGCCTTCAAGTATCGATGATCGCATTCCTCTTAAAGCATAAGTAGCGGGAGAGAGCTTTCCAACCTGTTGCATCCACACCGGAAGCACATCGATTTCGTAGTACACACCTGAGAACATCAGAAGCAAGGCCTGAAAGATATGAACTACTTGAACGCCTTTTTCAGGTGAGATCAGAGGCAACACGGCAGCGACAATTCCCAGTCCAACGAATGAAAAACTTGAAACCGCCAGTATTCCAGCCGCCGACAGAAAATTGGCTCTTCCAAGATCTAGATCGAAGAAGACTGAAACGACTACTAAAATAAGACCACTTCTAAGTATTCCATATAGAATGGCATATCCGCACGTACTCAATAAATGAGTAGCTCTTCTAACCGGTGCCATGAAGGTGTATTCGATAGTCTCTTCCCATCTTTCCCAGGCAACGGTCTCAGCTACTATCTCGAAGAGAATTGAAAGATAGCCCCACAGTATCGATCCAAGCAACATGTAAAGGATCAGATAGCTTGTATCGAGCTTCGTCCCTGAAAAGGCTTCGACTCCCTTTCCGATGAAACCCATTGTCACAGAGTTTGCCATGGTGTAAACGAAGAAAACCAGTTCCCACTTCCAGTATCTCTTGGTGAAGTTGAAATTCCGCTCAATAAAGGCCCAGGAGGCGCGAAGCTCCCGGGCTATTGCCTGTGAATTCATGCTGACTCAACCTCCTGATATTCGGCCTCTTCGATACTCATTCCAGTGAATTCGAGAAAGACATCTTCAAAGCTTGGATTGTCAACTTTACCGAGCAACTGCTTCTTCAGTTCTGACGGTCGTCCAGAAGCAACGATTCTTCCTAAGTGAATTATCGCAACGTAATCACAGAGTTTCTCCGCTTCATCCATGTCATGCGTTGTCAAGAGCATGGTTGTATTCATGGTGTTCTTCACATCGCTAATAAGACTCTGAACATCCCTCTTTGCCCTTGGATCAAGTCCCGTGGTCGGCTCGTCCAAGAGTAGCATTTTGGGTTCAGTCATGAAGGCCCTAACAATGGCTACCTTCTGTTGCATACCTCTGGAAAAGTCTTCTAGCGGATCTTTCAATCTCTTGAGATCCAGTCCGAATCTCTCGGCGAGACCGTTTATCTTTTTGAGAGCCTCACGCCGTGGAATTCCATATAGTCCTGCTGAAAAACAGAGATTCTCCACTGCGGAAAGCTTCCTGAAGAAACTTGCCTCGACTGAAACTCTGTTTATCATTCTTTGAACCGATGCAGAATTACTAACGGAATCGTACCCGAAAATGGATATGCTTCCTCTATCTGGAATCAAGAGTGTTGAGGCAATTCTGATAAAGGTTGATTTTCCCGAACCGTTTGGACCTAGAAGACCGAAAATCTCTCCTTCCTTTATTCTCAAATTTATCCCTTTTAGTGCTATGATTTCCTTTCTACTCTTCTTAAATGCTTTCACTATATTGTTGGCAAGCAAAGCGTCTGCCATGTTCTCACCTTCCTAAAGGTAATGAGGTCTGCTGAACCTGCTCTCGATTTCTATCTTCTGCTTATCAACCAAGCCATCTATAAAAACGCTCTTTGAGCCTCTGATCTTATTTTTCATTGATATCTCCTCCTGTTTTCTACCTTGTCTTGGCCAGTGTTGCCAAGCTTTTCGGTTTTTCGATAAAAGGCGGGAGG
>NZ_JFHJ01000163.1:0-3538 GCF_003666285.1 Mesotoga sp. HF07.pep.5.2.highcov
AATCGGCTTGTTTTCCATCGATACCGTGAATCAGCACTCCGAATCTTCTGCTCGCAACGAATACTTCCAATCTGTCAAACCGCAGATGATAGTTTTCAAGAGCCTCTCCGATCTTATCATTAAGTTGGTCTCTGATGCCAGTCACTTCACTTGATGGCAGTTCTTCAATTCCGACTTCTAGCAGAGCTTTGTGATCACTCATCTGAATCGCTCTCCTTTGCTACGTATGTTTCTGCAACTGCCTTTGCCATCTCTCTAATGGATTTTATGTAGCTCTGACGCTGTGAAACGCTGATTGCATTTCTCGCGTCAAGCAAATTGAAGACGTGAGAACATTTAATCATGTAGTCGTAAGAAGGTCTGACAAGACCACTATTAAGGCAGAGCTCGAATTCTTCGCGATATAATCTGTACAGCTCAAAAAGCCTTGAAGTCTCGGCCACATCGAAATTGTAAGCGGAGAATTCTTTCTCGTTTTCGAGAAAGACGTCTCCATACTTGAATTCTCCGTTCCAGTCTATATCAAATATGTTCGCTTTTTTCTGAAGATACATGGTGATTCTTTCCAGTCCATAGGTGATTTCCAGAGAAACTAAATCAACGTCTATGCCACCTACCTGCTGGAAATAAGTAAACTGACTGACTTCCATTCCGTCTAGCCAGACTTCCCAGCCTACTCCCCAGGCGCCGAGAGTCGGAGACTCCCAGTTGTCTTCAACAAATCTAATGTCATGTTCCTCAGGATTAATGCCCAGTGCTTCTAAAGAACCGAGATAAAGTTCTTGCGAGTCTTCGGGATTTGGCTTTATTATTACCTGGTACTGGAAGTATCTTTGAACTCTCATTGGATTCTCGCCATATCTTCCATCTGTTGGTCTTCTACTGGGTTGAATGAAAGCTACCTTCCAGGGTTTCTTCCCAAGTGACCTAAGAAAGGTCGAAGGATGGAAGGTTCCAGCCCCCATCTCTAGATCATAAGGCTGATCTATGATACATCCCTGCATAGACCAGTATGAGTTAAGCTTCCCTATCACGTCCTGTAAGTACATTCTTCCCTCCTGAGCTACTAGTCTATTCAATTGAGATTAAGTAGTAATAATAGGGCTGTCCACCACTATGAATTTCGAATTCAAGATCTGAGAAACTTCCTGAAAGGGATTCTAGAAGCTTTCCAGCACTTTCCTCAGTTACTTCCGATCCATAAAATATCGTTACGACTTCCTTCTCACTGTCCTTACCAATAGTTGCCTTGATCGAATCGTGAACGAGCTTCTCAAGTTTCCTGCCAGAGCTTATCAGGCCGTCTCTTCCTATTGCAATGTATTCGCCTTTTCTGATCTTCTTTCCTTTCATGCTAGAATCTCTCACAGCATAGGTAATCGAAATCGGCGAAATCGAGTCGGCCGCTTCTTTCATTTCTGCAATGAGTGCTTCACTATCCATTTCATCGTTATATACAGTCATAGCCGCAATGCCTTCTTGCACAGTACGAGTTGGGATTATGTAAACCTCTTTCCCGGGATTTTCGTCCTTAATAGCATTAGCAGCCTCTTTGGCGGTTAGAATGATATTCGGGTTATTGGGGAGCACAATCACCTTATCTGCAGCTATTCTATTTATGGCTTCGTAAAGGTCTTTTAGGCTCGGATTCATTGTCTGACCGCCCTTAACTGTGTGATCTACACCAAGGCTCTTCAGAACGTCGGCAAGACCTTCACCAGGGGAGACGACAATTACTCCATGACGCTTACCTTTACCATACATTTCTGGTCCTTTCGACTGAATATCAACTATGTGCTCATGTTGAACCTTCATGTTGTCAATCTTAACCTTTTGAAGTAATCCCACCCCTAAGAACTTCTCGATCACATCTCCAGGGTGGTCGGTGTGGACGTGGATCTTAATAATATCATCTTGATGAACCATAACTATCGAATCTCCCATTGCATCAAGATAACTCTTCATCTCTTCTGATACTTCTTCAGGGTTTTCTGAGTCGTTGAGGCTCACAATTAGTTCCGTGCAATATGTAAATTTAAGTTCTTCCCTGACGATCTCAACTATCCGTTCCGTTGACGACCCCATCGCTTGAGGCATCTGCTGAATAGGACCTTCAAGCTCTAGATCGCCCTTCACTGCAAGCACAAAACCTTCGAGAATATAAGCCAGCCCCTTTGCTCCAGAGTCAACAACGCCAGCTTCTTTAAGTTTGGGAAGTAAAGTTGGAGTCTTTTCCACTGCATCGAAAGCGACATGAATTAGATTTTCGAAGTATTCTTCAAAATCCTCAATATCTCCGAATTGTTCGTTTGCGGTGTCGGCCGTTACTCTCATTACGGTGAGCATGGTGCCCTCAACGGGTTTCATTACGGATCTATAGGCAATTTCCTTTGCTTTAACTAGTCCTTCAGTGAAGGCTTTGGTGTTTACGAATTTTCTGTTTCCAATTCCCTCGGCAAATCCTCTAAAAATCTGTGAGAGGATAACGCCAGAATTGCCACGGGCGCCCATAAGCATTCCGGTCTTGACTGCTTCCAGAACGCTCACCAGATCATCTTTCTTCAATCTATCCAGATATTCACAGGCCTCTATCATTGCAGCGGCCATATTAGATCCCGTGTCTCCGTCTGGAACGGGAAAGACATTCAGCGCGTTGATCTCATCTTTATTTGCAAGAAGTCGTTCAGCGGCTTTCCGGAAGGCGGCGACAAAAAACTTGCCGTTGATACGTTTCATATCTTGAGCCTCCCATCAATCCTGCAAGCCGACAACATGAATGTTCACTTTTATATTGGTAGCTTCAGTAAGTTCCTTAAGCTTGTGAAATACGTTCTCCTGGATATTTTCTACAACCGTTGGTATTCTTACGCCATACTCTAGAATTAGATCGATATCGATTTCAAGGGTGCCATCGATTTCTTCTGTCACTTTGATACCTTTTTTCGAGTCTTCTGTCGTTCCGAATAACTTTGCCAAAAAACCCGTTTGGGGGGATCCTACATTGACCGGTCCGTAAGACTCCGATACAACCTTCTTGACTATTGAAGAAATGGCCTGAAGAGAAATATCGATCTTACCGAATTCTGTAGTTACTTGCATTCTTTTCACCTCTCAGTTTAGAGATTCTATTCTCTATTCCCCTGGCATCCAACCCCAGCTCGTTTAACACCTCTTCTCTTGTACCGTGAGAAGAAAAGGCATCATCGATTGCAATTAAATCGATTCTACCACTGTAGTTATGTCTGATAGCTTCAAGTACCACATTTGAGCCGAAGCCTCCGCTCTTTATTCCTTCTTCTACTGTGATTATTGTCTCGTAATCCGAAAAGATTTGCCTTAAAGTCTCAATGTCCAGTGGTTTTATTGAACGACAGTTGAAAAGGGTACATCCGTTGATGTAAGCAGCCTCTCTGCTTCTGGAAACCATAGAACCTGTAGCGAGAATTGCGATTTCATTTCCGTCAATAAGCTTTTCCCACTTAAAGATTTCTATCTTCTTCAAGCTGGATGTTATCTCATCAATGTCTGCGAGTTCTGT
>NZ_JFHJ01000463.1:0-4394 GCF_003666285.1 Mesotoga sp. HF07.pep.5.2.highcov
GTTATCTCATCAATGTCTGCGAGTTCTGTTTCCCTGGGGTACCTGATGGCAGTCGGGTGAGTCAACCAATTCTGGTCAAATATGGTGAATAGCATGTTGGCGAGCTCTTTCAGTGAAGCGGGAGCAAGAACACGCATATTCGGAATCATCGAAAGAAAAGAAATGTCGAAGATCCCGTTGTGAGTCGCACCGTCCTGACCGACTATGCCCGCCCGATCAATAGCAAATAAGACGGGGAGATCTTGAAGAGCTACGTCATGAATTAGCTGGTCAAGAGCTCTCTGTAGAAAAGTCGAGTAGACAGCGAAGACGGGTTTTACACCTGCCGCAGCCATTCCACCTGCAAAAGTAGTACACAGCTGTTCGGTTATTCCAAGATCGAAAAACCTTGCCGGGTGTTTTTCTGAGAATTCGGTAAGTCCTGTCCCGTCGGGCATCGCTGCAGTGATAGCCGTTATCGAGGGATCCTTTTTTGCCAGATCGGTTAGGACCTTTCCAAAAACCTCGCTGTATGTCACTTCTCCATATTGCGAGATCTTTTCTCCATTCTCCGGATCTATTCTACTCACACTGTGAAACCTTGTAGGATTACTTTCGGCATACTCAAGACCCTTACCCTTCTTCGTAACGACGTGTACTAAGAAGGGTTCCTTAAGATTCTTAACTGCAGAGAAGACAGCTTCCATTTCTTGAAAGTCATGTCCCTTCACTGGACCAACGTAGTTCAGTCCCATATCCTCGAATAAGTTGCCTCCGAGAATAGAGCTTTCAAGCCACTCTTGATCTTCGAAAGAAATTGCTCGAGACTGCCGAGCTTCATTGCTTCCAGTGCGTTTTTCAGATCGCCTTTCATCTCTCTGTAAACTGGATTGAGTCTCAGCTCTGCCAGAGAAGTGGAGAGACTTCCAACATTCTTTCCAATGCTCATTCCATTATCGTTGACAATCACTTTTATCTTCGATCCGATGTCTTTCATCTGATTAAGTGCTTCGAGTGCCATTCCAGAAGTCAGTGCTCCGTCTCCGGCTACAACTATTATGTTCTTTGAATTTTGGAAGATGTTCTCGGCTTGCTCCATACCTAAGGCTGCTGGTAGTGATGTGCCCACATGGCCCGCACCAAAAAAATCGTAAGGACTCTCGTTTCTACTCAGAAAGCCACTGATCCCGCCTTTCTTTCTTAGAGATTCGAAGCACCCATAACGACCGGTAAGTAGCTTGTGAGTGTATGCCTGATGCCCGGTATCCCAAATTATGATGTCCTCATCTGGGTCGAACACGCGATAAAGTGCTATCGTCAGTTCCACCGTGCCCAGATTAGAGGCTAGATGACCGGTATTCGACGATACAACTCTTGTAATCGTTTCTCTCACTTCACTTGCGAACACTTCCAGCTGTGTATAGGAGTATTCCTTAAGTCTTCTGTAGAGTGGCTGTTCATTCATTTGTTATGACTCCATTCTTTCAAGAGACTTCATATAGTGTTTGAAGAGAAGAGCAGTCGTAACACTACCCACCCCTCCGGGTACGGGGGTTATCGCAGCGGCAATCTGGCTTACCTCGTCGAAATCCACATCGCCTACTAGTCTGCCATCTACGAAGTTGATTCCCACATCTACTACAACTCCACCTGGCCTTACCATCTCTCGTTTAACGAAACCGGCTATGCCAACTGCACTGACTACTATGTCCGCGTTGAAAGTCTTCTCGGATATGTCTCTGCTTCTTGAATGGCAGACGGTTACGGTTCCGTCCACTCCTTTTTTCAGGAATAGAAGGGCCAACGGCTTTCCCACTGTGTTAGATCTTCCCACAATAGTAATGTCCCGACCCCTAATCTCGATTCCGTAGTAGTTGAGAATTTCCATTACTGCTTCAGCTGTGGGAGGGGCAAAGAACTCCTCATCGTTGATAATTCCCCCGAGGTTCGATACAGTTCTCCCTTCCAGATCCTTTTCGGGACTTAGAGCAGCTAGCACGGCCTTTTCATCAGCATTCTTCAATGGGTGCATAACCATGATCCCCGCGACGGTTTTGTCTTCATTTATTTGTAAGATTTCTTTGACAGGACTGCTGCCGCTATTTCTTACTATGACATCTATACCGAGCTTATCTCCCTGTCTGTTTATCGATTTCATGTAAGTTCTGTTGGATGAATCCGGTTCATCGCAGAACAAAACAAGGGAGGGTAGCCCTTTCTCTCTGCTCTTTAGAGCTTCCCTAATTTCTGAATAGATGCTTTCAGCAACTATCTTTCCGTCAAGTATCATAAGTCAACACCTCAAAAGAGCCCGCTTATCTTTCCGTTCGCATCGACATCAATATGCTTTGCATTAGGGTCTTTACCAAGACCGGGCATCAACATTATCTTACCGGCAACTACAACTATAAATCCCGCTCCGGCAGAAAGGTTCAGATCCCGTACCTTGAATGTGTAACCCTCGGGAGCTCCAAGTTTCTTTTCGTCATCCGAGATTGAGTACTGGGTCTTTGCAACGATTATCGGAAGGCGATCTACTCCCTGCTTCTTAAAAAGGCTCAGTTTGCTCTTCGCAGCCGGTTCGAGCTCGACTTTTCCTGCTCTATATATCTCTTTTGCGAGTTTTTCCAGTTTTTCTTCAAAGGAGAGATCCGCTGATAGTAGGGGTTCGTAATCGTTTGAGTCTTCTACTAGTTCTATGAGCTTATTTGCAAGCTCGATTCCACCGGCTCCACCTTCTGCCCAAACCCTTGACAGCTCGTAAGGAATAGAATTCATAACGCAGAGACTGTCGAACTTATCTCTCTCATTCCGAGTATCTTGCGGGAATTCATTGAGAGCAACAACCACAGGGATACCATACTTGCGAAGGTTTTCATAATGAACTTTCAAGTTATCGAATCCGAGTTCAAGAGCCTTGACATCCTCTTCCTCGATATACTTCTTAGGCGCTCCACCATTAAGTTTAAGTGCCCTTATAGACGCCACGAGTACTACCGCGCTCGGCTTGAAACCGCCTACAGGAGAAACAAAGTCAAGGAATTTCTGCGCACCTAGATCGGCTCCAAAACCAGCCTCAGTAACAACGTAGTCGGAGAGTTTAAGAGCCATCTTTGTTGCAGTCAATGAGTTCGTGCCGTGCGCGATGTTGGCAAATGGTCCTCCGTGAACAAAGGCAGGCGTGCCTTCAAGTGTCTGAACTAGATTTGGATCTAGAACATCTTTCAACAAAGTTGCCATAGCTCCTTGAACACTCAGGTCTTTTACCGTTACGAATTCTCCGTCGTAACTTCTTCCAACAACAATTCTGGACAGTCGTTCCTTGAGGTCGACAAGGTCTTTGGACAGACAGATAATTGCCATTATCTCAGATGCCGCAGTTATTACGAAACTGTCCTCTCTGGGATAACCGTTTGCAGACCCGCCCAGGCCCACGATGATTTGTCTCAAGGCTCTGTCATTCATGTCCATGGTTCTTGGCCAGTATATCTGGGTAGGATCGATTCCCAGTTCATTCTTGAAGTTAATATGCGCATCGATAACTGCAGAAAGAAGATTGTGAGCGAGTGAGATGGCGTGAAAATCGCCAGTGAAATGAAGATTTATCTCTTCCATCGGGAGCACTTGAGAATAGCCACCACCAGCCGCTCCTCCCTTGATTCCCATAATTGGCCCAACAGAGGGTTCCCTAAGAGTCACGAAGGCCCTTTTGCCGATTCTGTTGAGGGCCATAGCGAGACCAACGGAGGTGGTGGTCTTCCCTTCACCTGCACTTGTTGGACTTATGGCGGTAACCAGAACGAGTTTTCCGTCTGGTCTATCCTGCAGCTCCTTAAGATACTGGTGGGATATCTTCGCAACATATTTTCCATAGCTTCTAAGATACTTTTCAGGGATCGATAAAGATGAAGCGATCTCATCAATCTTCCTAAGCTCCGCCTTCTGTGCTATGTCCAGATCAGTCAGCATGTACGACCTCCTTATAGATTCTTTTTCTCCGTTGATGCGCACTCTCGAGCAATTCTGTCGAGAACGCCATTTACGAACTTACCTCCTTGCTCTGAACCATACTTCTTTGCGATGTCTATCGCTTCATTAAGAGTTACTTCAATTGGAATGTCAGGTTCATAAATTATCTCGTATGCTCCGAGTCTGAGGACGTTCCTATCGGTCGAGGCAAGTCTCTCAAAAGTCCAGTTCGTGAGGTGTTTTCTAATAACACTATCTATCTCATCACGATACCTCAAAATGCCATCAAAATACTTCCTTGTCCTAAGCTTCATCTCGGTTTCCATTGAGAAGAAACTGAGCTCTCTCTCGAGATATTCAGACGAAGTCTCCATATCTTCATTGAAGTCAAACTGATAGATCGCGCTGAAAACAATCTCCCTCATTTTTCGTCTGCTTTTGTTTGG
>NZ_JFHJ01000681.1:0-3543 GCF_003666285.1 Mesotoga sp. HF07.pep.5.2.highcov
ACATGAAGGTGTCGCAATAATCAGGGCTCATGGAATCGACCCTGCTTCGGAAGAGAAATTACGGCGTGTTTTCGATGAAGTAATAGATCTGACCTGCCCTATAGTGTACAATGTATTTAGCCTGGCTGTAGATCTTCAGCGGCAAGGCAGTTTTATTGTGGTATATGGAAAGAAGAACCATGCCGAAGTAACTGCTCTTTCAGGTAGACTGAATAGGTATCTCATAGTCGAACCCGGAGAGAACTACGAGAAAGTTCTAAAAAAACTAGAAGGACTTGACCAAATTGCAATTGTCTCTCAAACGACAATGAGCAGTCTGGATTTTGAGAACTTCTCAGGGTTCGTGAAATCGCATCTTGGAGAACGTGTCGCTGTTTATAATACGATTTGCAAGGTTACAATACAGCGTGAATCTGAAGCCGAACGTCTGGCAAAGATTTCCGATACGGTAATTGTGATAGGTGGAAAAAACAGCTCAAACACAAAGAAACTGGTAAAAATAGTCCAAAGACTCGGTAAGAGGGCACTACATGTAACAGACCTGACTGATCTTCCTCAAGGCGATATGGGGAAGGTTGCCATAATT
The DNA here is from genome assembly GCF_003666285.1 of Mesotoga sp. HF07.pep.5.2.highcov. Taxonomy (NCBI): domain Bacteria; kingdom Thermotogati; phylum Thermotogota; class Thermotogae; order Kosmotogales; family Kosmotogaceae; genus Mesotoga; species Mesotoga sp. HF07.pep.5.2.highcov. The sequence continues at coordinate 587 of NZ_JFHJ01000681.1, forward strand.
AGCGGCACATCAACTCCGTACGAGCAAATCCAGAAGATACTGGATTACATAGACAATAAGAGGGAGGTAACCAACAATGGAAGAGAAAATGAATCGGCAAGATGAAAACCTGAGCATGGAGGAGATATTTGAACAGATGGATGTTTCCTCAGCAAGGAAGGGAAGTAGAAAGGATGCAGAGGTTTTCTCCATTCAGCCAGACGGCTTGATGGTGATCATGGACGGAAAGCTAGACGGGTTCGTACCCGCGGATCAGCTGGTAAATGAACTGGAAGAGTACAACGTTGGAGATAAGATAGAAGTCATGGTCATTAAGACTAACGAAGAAGAGGGAAGAAGTACTGTCTCCGAGAAGAGGGTCCATGCTAGACAGGCAGTAAGCAAGGTTGAGAAGGCCTACAGAGAAGGAAAAGCGATTGACGGAAAGATCGTTTCAGAAACAAAGGCAGGATACAACGTCAGATTAGTTAAGACGGTCCCGGCCTTCCTACCCGGATCCGAGTCGGGTATCAGAAAGGGAGATCCCGCCCCGGAGGGAACGTTGAAATTCAAGGTAATAAGGTTCAAGAGACAGAGGAACGGCATAAACGTTGTTGTTTCTCTGAGGGCATTCCAGGAAGAAGCTATCAAGGCTTACTTCGAGACGATCGAAGTCGGTCAGGAGCTTGAAGGAACGGTTGAATCTATCAAGAACTTCGGCGCCTTTGTCAAGCTCAACGACAACGTGACCGCTCTTATTCCAGCATCAGAGATGAGTTGGGATCCCAGTGTAAGAATCAGCGATCTTCTCAAACCTGGGCAGACAGTCAGGACCAAAGTAATCGGGGTCGATGAAGCTGAGAAGAAAATCTCCCTTTCTCTCAAGCAGATGACTGAAGACCCCTGGTCCACACTGAAAGACAGGTATGAGGTTGACTCTACAGTAGTGGGAACCGTTAAGAATATCACTCCATTCGGATTCTTTGTTTCGCTCGAACCCGGAGTGGAGGGTTTGGTTCACATCTCAGAAGTCTTCTGGGGAAACATTAAGAAGGATCTCAAGAGCGTTGTGGAAGTGGGAGACGAAGTCAAAGTAACCATCAAGGAAATCAATGAGGAAAAGAGAACTCTCTCTCTTTCTTACAGAGAAGCTATGGGAGATCCCTGGCAGAACATAGGCGACAAGTACAAGGAAGGTGACATCCTCAAGGCGAAGACTGCAAAGGTACTTCCTACCGGCGTCATTCTCGAGCTTGAAGAGTACGTCTCGGGATTTGTACCGGTTTCCGAAGTTTCCTGGAACTTTGTCGACAGAATCGAAGATGTTGTAAAAGAAGGAGACGAGATAGAAGTCAAGATCCTTTCAATAGACACCGTAAACAGAAGAATGAGACTGAGTATAAAACAGGCCTATTCTGACCCCTGGGAAAAGGTTTCGGCTGAACTATCGGTCGGTGATCACGTGACTGGAACTGTCACAAGGCTCACAAAGTCCGGCGCGATAGTCTTGATTGACTCTTACGGAGTTGAAGCCTTCCTTCCTGTCTCTCAGGTTTCTCTAGAAAGGACAGAGAATATCGAAGATTCCGTACAGGTTGGTAGACATGACCAGTTCAAAATAATCAGGCTTGTCTACGATCCCGACAACGACACAAGAAACATGGTAGTTTCCATAAGACAGCTCATAAAGGACAAAGAGGCTGCCGAGACTGATAAGGCCCTCAAGGATCTGAACGGAAATGGATCGGTTAACTCCAACAGTTTGGGAGAAATGATAAAGAACCAGCTCGAGGAAGAAGGAGAAAGCCTCTAGTGGCTACCGTCCTGATAATTGGACGACCAAATGTTGGGAAGTCAACTCTCTTCAATAGGCTTGTTGGTGGTAGAAGGGCCATAGTTGATGATATTCCCGGTGTGACGCGTGATTTCACTGTGGGTAGAGTAAACTGGCAGCAGCGAACATTTCAGCTTGTCGATACCTGTGGCCTTTTCGAAAATCCCGAGAATATAGTTGAAGAAAAGATGAAAGAGGTCACCCTCGAACTACTGAGCGAGGGTGACCTTATTCTGTTCGTTGTTGATGGAAGATTTGGCCTCACTAGTGCTGATCAGGTACTGGCGGACTACTTGAGAAAGCAGAGAATCGAAGTAATCTTCGTTGCAAATAAGGTGGAGAATCCAGAGTCTTTCTATTCAAATATGGGAAACGAGATCTTTTCACTTGGTTTCGGAGATCCGATCAAGATTTCTGCCGCTCACGGACTCAATATCGACTTACTTCTCGACGAGATTTTTGAGAGGCTGGAAACATTGGGCCACTCTGTCTATCTAGAAAGCAATGACGAATCTGAGCTCAAGATTGCGATTGTTGGGAAGCCCAACGCTGGAAAATCCTCGATCTTCAACTGGATTGTCGGAAGCCCAAGGAGTCTAGTGACGGAAGTGCCCGGCACAACTCGTGATACTGTTGACGAGACTGTAGAGGTTGATGGCATTCCAATCACATTTATAGACACCGCAGGAATTAGGAAGAAATCCAAAGTAAAAGTGATGAACGTAGAGTACTACAGTGTCATGAGGGCAATCGATGCACTCGAGAGATCGGATATCATCGTGATGGTGATGGATTCGGCGGACGGGGTAGGAAATCAGGATCAGCGAATCGCTGGCCTGGCAGAAAAGAATGGCAAGGCGACAGTTGCGGTTTTCAACAAGTGTGATCTTGCAGATGAAAGAAGAAGAAAGGCACTGCTAAGAACCTTCAAACAGGATCTCTATTTCATAGATTACAGCCCGGTGATCTTTACCTCTACACTGACCGGCGAAGGAATGGACGAGCTAATCGACAGCATAAAGCTGGTAAGCAAGAAGATCGACCTTAGATTACCTACCGGACTTCTTAACACCATTCTTCAAAGATACTCTGAAGGGACCCCTGCCCCAGGTAAGGGGAAAAAACGGGGCAAGATTTATTATGG
>NZ_JFHJ01000265.1:0-6053 GCF_003666285.1 Mesotoga sp. HF07.pep.5.2.highcov
GCAGTGAATGTGTACTCTGCGTCTTCGCTGACGAGAGTCTCACCCACGAACCAGCCGTCGAAGTCGTAACAGTCCGAAGGAGTAGCTACTACTGTCACTTCGGTTCCGCAATCGTAAGTGCCGCCTCCGCTGACTACTCCGCCCTCTTCAGGCTCGGCAGTAACGGTGACTTCGAACGTCTTAAGCGTGAAGACTGCTACCAGGTCGACATCGGCTTCGGCAGTAAATGTGTACTCTGCATCTTCGCTGACGAGAGTCTCGCCCACGAACCAGCCGTCGAAGTCGTAACAGTCTTCAGGAGTGGCGACTACGGTGACTTCACTGCCACAATCGTAAGTGCCGCCTCCGCTGACTACTCCGCCCTCTTCAGGCTCGGCAGTAACGGTGACTTCGAACGTCTTAAGCGTGAACTTAGCCACCAGATCGACGTCTTCTGTGACTGTAAAGGTGTACTCTGCATCTTCGCTGACGAGAATATCACCCACGAACCAGCCGTCGAAGTCGTAACAGTCTGCAGGAGTGGCCACTACCGTGGCTTCAGTTCCATAAACATACACGCCGCCACCAGCAGCCGTCCCGCCTTCTTCAGGTGTGACGCTAACAGTAACAGTGTACTCCTGGCGGAAGTGAGCTACGAAAGCTCTGTTAGCATTGACAACAAATTCGAGCGGATTGTCTGAACCGATGGAGACTCCGTCCTCAGTCCACTCAACGAACTTGAATCCCTCAGCAGCTACAGCTGTCAGTGAAGCTGTGTCGCCAAAAAGATATGAACCGGCACCTGTTACAGTGCCACCATTTTCAGGGTCAACCGAAGCTTCTATATTGAAAGATTTCTTAGCAAAAAAAGCAGTCGCCAATATGGAATCTTTCAACTTGATTTCTTTAACGCTTTCGTTAAAGCTTCCCAGACCCTCAACTTCCCATTTCTCGAAATCATAGCCTTCTGCTGGCGTCGCTGTAAGTGTCACAGTAGTCCCATACTTGAAAACGTGGGCACCTACATCAGGATCAGTTTCCCCTAAGCCCTGGATAGCCACAGTAAGAGTTACGTCAATCTTTTTTAGACATCCAGTCAGGAGAAAAGCAAGGCCAATAAACAGAATAAGAATCAGGAGAACACGAGACCGTCTTGCCACCTTGAACACCCCCTAAGAAGCGTTTGTTTGTAACGGTTTATATTTCTAGAACAACATCAAAAACATCGTTAGAGCATTCCGGACTATGAACCACAAACGCACAAAAGCACCACTCTGATTTTATCACGTTTACAGAATCCATGTCAAATAAATAACCTCTCTCAAAAAGCCGACAGAGATTCCTTATCAAATTGATGCAGCAAGGATCTTGAGAAATATTATACACTCTAGACTGCCAAATACCAAATGAGTTGGCATACACCTTCCGTTTTCTTAAGCAATGAGAGGCATTGTCTTCTGATTTTGCTTTGATTACAGCAGGTTGTATTGCCCGAGTGGTATAATCTTAGGAATCTAAAAGCGACAATCTTTATGTGGTTAACGGGGTGAATGTATGAAGCAAACTCTACTTCTTATAGTCTTTATCCTAATTTGCGTTTCGGCAACCGCTTCGGTGATTATTGATTTTTTCGGAGTTCCCACCTGTCAGGAGTGCTTCGAGGCCGAGATGATGATAGACAGTCTCAGATACGAAGTGGAAGAAGAGGTGATTCTGAACAAGTATTTGCTTAACGAATCGAAGAATCAGGAACTCAAGTTGAAATACACAAAAGTTTACAACGTCCCTGACAGCGAGGCAGATCTAGTTCCGCTTATTTTTATAGGCAAGGACGCCTTCACCCCATTGAACCTCGATCCTATGACGGTTCTTGACAGTATGTTGAATTACTCGTCAGAAGAACGGGAGAAGAAGCAGCGAGAGATAGACGAACTCGAGGAAGACGTGAGTCAGGTTTTGACGGAAAGATACAGCCAGTTCAGTCTCTTTGTCGTTCTCGGCGCCGGCCTTATCGACGGGATAAACCCCTGTGCCTTTGTAGTCCTTATATTTCTGGTTTCGTACCTTTATTATGTAGGAAGGGGAAGAAACGAGATTCTTGTCGCCGGCCTGTTCTTCGCTATCGGTATATTCGCCGCTTATCTGGCAATGGGGACGGGGCTTCTCGGCGCCGTGGGTTACATCGACAGCGTTTCACGTCTCTTTCAGATTGTATTCTATCCAGCGATGACGGTCTTCACCGCAGTTCTTGCCGTTCTCTCCGTTGTTGACTTCTACAGAATGCGGTACAAAGGCAAGAAAGCTGTGCTAGAGCTATCTAAAGGCCTGAAACGCAAGACTCACGAGATAATCCGAAAGAACGCGAAAGTCAAGACGATCTGGATCGCCTCGCTCGTAACCGGAATACTGGTTTCGTTTGTGGAGTTCATGTGCACGGGCCAGATATATCTCCCGACGATAGTGTACGTAATAAACAGCGCTGGAGTCTCGGCACGGGCGCTGGGCTTTTTGATCGTATATAATCTAGGCTTCACGGTTCCAATTATCGCGATTACTCTCATTGCTTATTTCAGCTCATCAACAAAGAAGATACAGGAATACATGACATCGACGAACGCCGCGGCGAAGATAAAGCTTTTAATGGGTGCTCTCTTCACAGTCTTCTTCGTGATTATGCTTAACATTACGCTAAGGACATTCAGGGTGATGTAGCCTCTGTCTATCTATGGAATAGAGAAGCCCCCGATGATGTACCGGGGGCTTCTCAATGAGTGTTGCTTTCTACTTGATTTTATGAATCATGAGTGTGGTCGGAAAACGCTTCAGTTTTTATATAAGCGCTTATTAACAGTTGTTGTTCCTCCAAGAGTTACAACAACATTCTCCGTTTCAGCGGTAGTGTATCCCGATTTTTCAAATCTAACTGTATATGTTCCCGGTGGGACGTCAATAGCATAAATACCAATTCCATTAGTAACGGTGGTGTCTACAACATCGCTTTCGTCCAGAACGGTTACTGTGACGCCACCGACAGGGGGTACACCCCACCTAGATTCCCACACATATCCTTCTATTTTTCCAGTGAGTTTTGTGAGGTCCACGTCAAGAGTTATCTCTTCACCATTGGTCACCGAAGCCACATCCTCAGTCTCTGAAGCGTAGCCGGTCTTTTCAAATGTTACAGTATAATCTGCTCCAGCCGGAACCTCGATACTGTACCTTCCTGAATATGGAGTGATTCCAACCCACTCTATTGCAGTTGTGGCTGTTCCAAGAACATTGTCATAACTGTCCTTAACAGTAACTAGAACTCCGTTAAGAGCTGAACTGCCGGATTTCACAGTACCCTTAATCGTACCTTTCTTGAGCATTTCGAATGATACTGTCAACGGTGCTCCTACGAACGTGAACTCGCCTTCATAGTCCTCGTATGAGGTCTTTACTGCTGTGAACCAGTAATTGCCATCTGGAAGGACTATGATCGCCTTGCCTTCGGAATCTGTTGTGACGGTTCCCGCAACTATCGAGCGAGCGGCATCGGAGTAGATTGTAATTTCTACGTCCTTAAGCGGTCCCGATCCGGTCACCTCAAATGTAACTACTGCCCCCAGCTCCATATTCTTGACGGAAAGTCCCGCTATGAAGATCGCATTACCGGTCTTTGTCTCATAGCCATCTTTCGAGAACTTCATAACGTGGACCCCGACGCCGCCAAGCGGACCCGGTAGTAAGGGTTCGATTCCGGTAATATTGTATAGTCCAAGGCAGCACGTCGTAGCTTCGGGAGAACCCTCGGCAGTAAGTACCTTCACAGAAGCGTCGCAGAGAAGGCAGCATTTGGAGTCTGTCACAAGACCTCCAACGATCCCGGGGTTTGGTACCATGGATACAGGTCCAAGGTCTTTGCTCTCTTGAATGGTGACTTCGACTGTTTTGTCCTTATAACCGCAGGCTTCAAACAGCAGAGTGTAACTGCCGGGTGGGAGGCATGTTGAGAAACTCCCATCGCAGGATGATTCTAGCTGTTCTATCTCCTGTTCATCGGCATCTTTCACCGTGATCTTCACAAAAGGAAACGGGAGGTTTTTCGGTAGTTCGGTCGGTACAACACTCTCGATGATGCGTACCAGAATATCCTCAAGCCACTCAGGCATTGAGATTTCCTCAGGCAAGAAGCCGTTTATTATAGCTATTAACTGCAGAGCGATTTCCCGGGGACTAATATCTGCAAGAATCATATCCAGAGGTCTGATAGTACCAATAAGCGGTATCTGGATCTCCTCAAGGGCGTCGACCAGTTTCTCAGGATCATCGAGAACTCCTTCCATGAAGTTTTTGAACCATTCCCAAACTTCATCACTAAAAGGCCAATAGCTCTCCAAGTAATCCAGCAACAACTCCAAGACGTCAGTAGCTAGTTCGGGATAGAGTCTCAAGATATTCCTCAATATCAAAGCATAGTCGAGGTCGACCACGACTCTTCCCGACAGGAAAACCTGCTCAAAGTTTGCAACAAGATCTCTGCTTTTGCCGATAGTAAACTGATACTCTGGACTCGTTGACACTTCCAACCCGTTTTCAGTCCAGTTTACAAATCTGTAGCAGCCTGTAGGTGTAGCCTGAACGGTCACACTTTCTCCACAAAGGTACGTGCCGTTTCCATCGACGATTCCGCCTTCAGTGGGGGAAGCTGTTACAGAGACGTCGAACTGCTTCTTTGTGAACACAGCGGTCAGAGCTTCGGTCTTCTTTACCGTGAAACTATAAGGGTTCTGAGCCGTTGTAGCGTCTCCGGTAAGCCAGTATGCAAAGTTATAACACTCCGTCGGTGTAGCCTGCACAGTCGCCTCTTCTCCACATAGATATGTCGCATCGGCAGTCAGTTCCAAAGCCCCTTCGGTCGGGGAGGCATCCAGAGTTACCTGGAACTGCTTCCTGATAAAGACAGCCACGATTGTTGCATCATGCGTTATCATATAGTCGACCATGGGATTATCATGCTTATCCATGCTCCTCCGCCATCTTCCATTTGCCACTCGAGGAACTCGTAGCAACTGAAATGATCGATGTCCTCCAGAGAGAACATCGAAGGCATTACACCGGTCGGTGTTGCCGTCAGTGTGATAGGAGTACCGCATTCATGGATACCGCTGTGATCTGAGTACTCCCCGGCTCCTGAAGGAGTCGCGGACATCGTCACTTTGTAATGCAGTTTTTCGAACACGGCTACAAGCGTTATGTTTTTTGTCAGTATGAATGTGTAAGGGTTGTCTGACGATAGGAAATTTCCTTCGTCGTCCTGCCACTCTTTGAATTCCCAGCAGGCCAAAGCAGTAGCTTCTACGGTGATTTCAGTACCAGCTTTTATGTAGCTTTGCGAATCGCCAGCTTCACCTTCGCCTTCCACGTAAACGTCGATATCGAGGAACCCATCAAAGAAAACAGTACCGGTTGCCTCGTTGCAGCAGAGGTCGTATGCTGCTATCCAGGCCTTTAGGGGTTCTTCTGGGTCTTCAAGATACCACTTGACTGTCTTTGTCCATGATTTGCTCTTCTGGAATGCAGTCCAGGGTTCTGGAGGTATGAATGAGATCAGTTCAAGTTCGAAGGTTTCTAACAAGGGCTTCTGGAAGCTTCCCTGATTGACCCAGACATTCACGAAGTCAAAGCAGTTGTCTGTCGCTTCCCATGTCAGTTCAACGTATGGTATCTCTCCTTCGAACATGAGTTCGCTTATTGAGAACTCTTCTATTACTGGCGGTACCGTATCGGTATTGCCTATTTCCATACCCCATGGTTCAGACATGTTGCCTGCAGAGTCCCAGCCGACTATCGTTGCTACGAGTGTCTCGCAATCGAGATTTCCAAAGCACCAGGTTATCTCTCCGCTGTAATCTGGACCTTCACATATGCATGTGTCGATGAATATGTTTGCAAAGTCCTTTCCTGTATTCACGTCTGGATGGCTGAAGAAGATCTTTCCTATATCCCATGATCCGCAGTCGCCAGTCCCACACGTCATGCACCTGTCGTAACCAGTCCAGCTTATCGTTACGCAGGTTTCGTCTGAACAC
>NZ_JFHJ01000535.1:0-1655 GCF_003666285.1 Mesotoga sp. HF07.pep.5.2.highcov
TGAACTATGCACTTCTGAACCTCAGAGAAGTAGCTTTGTCGATTCCTGTGCAGCCATAACCTTCAGCTGCATATCGGGAAGAGACGAATGACATCTCCCGCGGGAAAATTCACAAGAACTAAATTGCGCCTGTCCATTGCTCTTGCAACAGAACTGTCTACTTGAGTGTTTTTCATCTCGGGACGACCGGCAAAATCTTGCCAGCAGGTATTATCTCTGCAACCTGGCCTTAGAAAAGTCTGGACCTTCTTCCGTTGAAGAAGAAGGAACACGAAACTCCTTTCTTGCATCAGTTGTCAGGAGCTGCTTGAAGCCTTCAGGGATAAGAATCTTGTCCAGTGCAATGGAGTGTCTCACTGACTCAATGGGATTGATTCTAGAAAATCTCACGTGATACTTGACTGGAGGCACGAATCTAAGACTTCCGAAATGCGTAACTGAAAAACACTGAATTCTTCGTCTACAGGGCTTTCCATTAGCTGGATTTTCCCCTCGCCTTTGCAGCAGAAGAGAATGATGCTGTGTTCGGAGATTCTGACTATTTTGCTTCCACTTCAGCAGGCGATCAGGGGGCTGAATCCGTAATCGCTAATCTCATAAGCTTCGTACTGCCGATGATTCGCTTCTTCAGGAGTCGGTAGTTTTTTGTTCGACATCACTTAGCATCTCCTTCCACTTAGAAGTGACTACCTCATCTTTACGAAGAATCTGCATTCCTTGTCCAGGAGCAAACTCTTCGATTCTGATAATGCCTTCGTGATTTTCGCAAGATTTTAAGAACCGAGAAGAAATCGTATTAACCCCTTAGCAATGGAGTATCTACCTTTGCCGATGTAGCACTGCTTAGGTGGACATTGTGCATCTTTCTAAGTCTTCGCATGCAGTTGATGATCATCCCATTTAAGGCTTCTCCATCCACGAGATTCTTGAAAAAGCTTGTCGCATGTGCTATGTCGAAAGTAGTTTCGATACAGTCGAGGTCAATGTACTCGAGAAGCGAGTCGAGGTGTTCATGCTCAGCAATGATCTCCATTGGTTTCTTTTTCATTACTTCAGCTGCAATTTTCAGATCTAGATCTCTACCCTTTCTGGCGATCCTGTGAAAACTCTCCAGATTCGTTTCGAAACAACGCACGAACCTATCCTTCTAAGTGAACATCCATCCGGGATGAACAGTTACAACAATAGCTTCAAGTTGCGCTGCAATCTCAAGAGCTTCTATGCTCTGTTGCATGGATTCCCTTCGTATTCCAGGATTTGAAGAGGTAATATTTACATCCCTGCTTGGAGAATTAACGGTCCGCTTAAGAACAAGGTCGTCCAGCGTTTCTCTTGTAGCTTGCAAATCTCTCTTTCCTTTCCAGAGATGTCAGCGCAGATCTCGACACCTGTTACCTTCACATTTGCGAAAATCTTCGGAACCTTCTTAACCGGGAAATCAAAGAGAATGTTAGAAATGAAGAGAAACTCAACTCGCCAGACACTGCAAATGCTGCATTGAGAACTGACTGTCAGAAACTAATGAAGTTATTGCTTCGTCCTAGAAATACCGTTTGAGTTAGCGAGAAGAGAAGCTCCCAAGAGAGCGATTTCGTTATGCATCAAGATCTCTGATTAAGATCACTCTTTTGGAAGATCCAGTAAGCGTCTTTTTT
>NZ_JFHJ01000691.1:0-2470 GCF_003666285.1 Mesotoga sp. HF07.pep.5.2.highcov
GCAAGCGAATCCTGCCAGTCTCTATTCTTGCCCGAAAAGAAGTCCTTCAACACTGAATGAAAGATGTTGCCCTCATCAAGAGGCGTCAATTCAAAGACGTATTCAGGGGAAACATCCAGACCAACAACATAAGAAAGAAAGAAGGAAAACGGACAGTCATGATAAGACTTCAGTCTTGAGAAGGAGAAGACGTTACCGACAACTTCCTCTAAACGCCTTCTGTTCTGGACTGACCAACTGAAATCTCTTCTGAAGTTCGAGAGGACGGTATCTAAATTGCTCAGAGGGGGAAAGCTCTTCAGAAGATCCCATTTTTCATTCAAGAAGAACTTCACAGCGGAGATCTTCAACTCGGATTGGCTCATAGATGCCCGGAGTTCCGGAATGTATCCAGATCTTCTTCCCACCTTTCTTCCTTCTCTAGTGGTCTCACATCCCGAACTCTCCGCCACATTCTTCAGGTATGGAGAAGGTAGAATTGGTTCACCGTCGATCGTCGATTCAGGCAGAGAGAACCTCACTGATTCTTCAGCAGTAGAAATCGACAGATACAGGTTGAGCCTTTCGTGTGTTTCCTCATCAAGAAGAAGGTCTCTGGGTCTTGAATCTCCAAACTGCGTGAAACTGTACAAAGGATTCATTTCTACGTGCGGATAAGCACCGTCAACAAACCCAACGAAGATCTTCATTCTTTTCTTCGAGAAGCGCGAATTGATGAGTGACTGTATCTCAACCCTGTTTGCCTTGTTCCTCGAAAGAGGAAACTTGTCATGCTTAAGTAGAAGCATTAGATATCTGTAGTATTCTCTTGGGGAAACAGAGGACTTCCCCATGAAATACAGAAGTCTCTCCAGGTAAGGTAGGGTATGTTCGAAAAACCTCACTATTGCATCCATCTCTCTGTCTTTAACTTCACTCTCATACCCGGTTAGACTTTGGATCAGAGAAAGTTCTTTTTCCCAAGTAATGAACATTTTCCGATAATTACCGACATCTCGCTTACGCAGACTTCGAAAAGAGTCGAGGAGTCTGAAGATTCTTTGAACAGCCGGAACTACTTCGCTGTCAATTCTTTCGATCGTCTCATCAAGCTCCTCAGCCGCGCTCATTTCGAGCTCATCGTCGGCAAGGGAAATTATTGCATTTCTTCTTTCTTTCATGAGGTCAACGAGTCTTGAAAGCCTCTCATCCCAGGAACTCCGTCTCTTTTCCAAGGAGAGCCACATATTTGGTCTCTCGTAGATAATTCTTGACATAGCAGCGGCGGATTCAATAAAACTTGAATCAACTTCTCCCCCGTAGCCGCTGTCAGCCATAGCGATTATCTTCTCCGGTGGGAATCCCAGAACCGCGGTTTCAAGTGGCAAGATTAACCGTCTTATCGAGAGAGATGAGTGAAGCTCTTCGTCGCCTTCTATTCTGTGTGGAACACCGTATTCATTCAGCTTATCGGAAAGCAATTTGCTGTAAAGATTGAAGTCGGATGAGACAATCGAAATGTCACCTGGTTCGCAGGCGGAAATAATAGATTCCTTCACAAATCTCGATACACCTTCGACCTCGGCGAAGATGTCAGGATAGACCACAACACTCACCGAATCACAGTTCTGCTCTACTTTACCTGGAGAGAACAGGGCTTCTTTGAACCCGTTCAGACCGCTTGAAGAAGAACTTTTCTCGAAGAATATCCTTTTGATTTCGAGATCTGTGCTATTTTCGGCTATCTCATCGATCGTCTCAAGTATCGAATCTATGTTTGAAAAGAGACTTTCCTTGTCAGGTTCTTGAGTAATGGTAATGAAAACTTCCCTGTATGTTGGAATGATGGTCTTGAAAAAGATCTTCAGGGCCGGACTGAAATCATGAAACCCGTCGAGGAAAAGAGTGTCCCCGAATTCCTCGTTAATCAACTCATCCTTGTGCTCTTCAATCCTCGTATATGCGTCGAATGTGTCAAAGATGTTTCTTCTGGAGAATCTACTGTCAAGCTCGTTGTAAATTGACTCTAGAACGGAGACTGCCTCGTCTTCCGTAGAGAATATCCGGTCGAACCCTCTATTCTCTTTTACATCGTGAATCATTTCAAGAAGGTATTCGACGAATACGGGCGAGTCGGCGAGTTCGCCCTTTCCCATTTGATCCAGAATGTCACCGATCTCCAACCTCATCAAATGATTCCCAACGTGAATAGAATTCGGATTCAGTCTACGGAAAACCTCTACGGCAAATTGATCCATTGCGAGGAATCTCGAAGCCGGGATAGTACCCACTCGCGATATGAAATTCTCTCTAAAGTATCTTACGTGGTCGCCGGAAGGTCCCACGAAGAAGTAGGAGAACGGATCTCTCCAATGGACGGTCTCGAGTTCTCGAAGCAACCGCTCAGTCTTTGCTGAGGCTAAAGGACCTATGAATAGCGTAATCTTCATCTTACTCCTCCCACAAATTCGATTCTATCATCCGCTGAGTG
>NZ_JFHJ01000283.1:0-2277 GCF_003666285.1 Mesotoga sp. HF07.pep.5.2.highcov
GGATTCAGGCCGTCTTACATGGAATGGGACTTTCGAGAGCAAATAGAACACATTATCGAAAAAACACTACATGGAGATGTTCCCTTCTTCGTTCCCCAAATCTCAGATATTCACTTCAGGCTAATGAATGCCGTTGTTGGGTTCTTGGCGACTTCAAAAGTACCAACATTGAACATTGAGAGAATGTGTAGAGACTGGGGTATAGGGAAGAGAAAGCTCTACGAACTTCTTACTGTAATGAACGCAACAGGAGTAATCAGAATAGTATATAGAGAAAACGACAATCGAACCTTCTCCAAGGGTGAGAAAATATTCTTTGGAGACCCTGCTTTCTACTCAATTGGTACAGGAAATATTGGAACAAGAAGAGAAGCCTTTGTGGCACAATCCTTCGAAGATGCTGGTAGAAAAGTCTTTGCATGTGCGGATGAGCGAAACGGAGATTTCTCTGTAGATGGGAAGATTATTGAAGTAGGAGGAAGGAGCAAAAAACCAAAGAAAGCGGAGTTCGTAATAAGAGACGACACTGATTTGCCCTATTCAAACTCGATTCCGATGTGGACACTTGGCTTTCAATACTGACATTAACTAGTAGTTACCCTGCCGGCTCTCACTAAGATCCGCTATACGCTTAAAAACAAGGACCCGCTACGCGCTGCAACGAAAATAGGGACTGACGATTCTTCTAGCATCTAGACCATTTTTCGCGCCTCTTCGGTCATCCCGTAGTGATCCTGTACGGGATCTCACACCCATGAACCGCTATGCTCTTAGAAACAAAAACCCGTTGACCGCTGTAAGCAAAATGGGGATTGACGAGCTCTAAGCGTCTGTCACATTTTTCGCGAAAAACCGAGATCCTGGCCTGAAGCATGACAGGATGACTTGATGTGCTTTCACTCCGTATTAAATGTCGGTAAATCCACCCTCTTCTGTCAATCCGTAGAGCCTGCCCTGAAATGCCTCAGTTTGTCATCCCGTGATGCTTTTGCACGGGATCTGGTCTTGAAAACATGGCACGGATAGCGAGCCTGGCCAGGCGGAGCCTGACTGGCATGCGTCAGCAGACAGGCTCCCAAACGCACCTATGGTCACATTTTTCGCGTAAAAAACAGAGATTCCAACCAGGACCTTTTTCGGGCGAACAGCCGTTCGCCCCTACAAAAGAATCGCATAATCGTCTAACATTGTCATCGCGTAGCATTTCGAATAGGGTACTGACGGGCTCCTGACGTCTGTCCCCGTCTATTCAACTCTGAGAAAACCCGCTGAACGCTGGGAAGACGACGTTGTCCGTCGGCGGTCCACCGTTCTCCGAAAAGAGCAGACGTCAATGAGGAAAACATTGCTCTTTGTTCCAGCGGAAGGATCTGTTCTTCGTTGGTCACAAGGTGAGATGAAAGAGATGCATGTGACGGGTAAATTCCATCGCCAATCTTACTGGTTTCTTCTCTCTCTCCTTTCTCTGGTGAGCGCAGCGAACCTCTCCACAACGCTCTTTCTCAATGGTCATTGTTTGCCCGACGAAGTCGGAACTGGCCTGGCGGAGCCTGACGATTCACCTCACGTCTGTACCCGATTTTCACCGCTACCGTTTTTCGCGTCTAAACTACTCCTTCTTCGGTCTCCCCTCGGCCTACTGCCAAGTGATACACCCAGCTCCTTCTCAAGATCGCCTACAAGTTCCTCGGCAAACAACGGATTTTCACCGCTCTTCGGTCTCCCCCTCGCTTACTGCCAAGTGGAACCCCGAGCTCCTTCTCAAGATCGGCTACAAGTTCTTCGGCAAACAACGGCTTTCCAGAAAACGTGTTTCCCCTGATTCTACTGAGAAAACTATCTTCGTCGGGAAAACCCAGAAATTCTCTCCAACCTTCCGGATTCCAGTTAACATCGAGTTCCTGCAGCGGAGAAAGCTCAATAATTCTAGAAGATGATACTGAGGTCTGAGAAGTTAAAGTATCTTCCTCAGACACCTTTTCCACTTCAGAAATCGAATGACTTTGGGTAATAACTCTTGGAATAGCGGGCTCCTGACTTCTGCACTCAGGTTCAGTACTTTCGCCTTCACTGGGAATTCCTTCCTCCGCAATAAATCCCACATGTTCTCTCGCGCTCGACCATTCATACTCCCAGGGAAACTGAACCATCTTTGCGCGAACGGGATTTCTCTCAACATACCTCAACGCTTCAAGAGCGTGATCATGATGCAGCGGACAGGAATAGAACCTTCCCTGCCAGAGATGACCCGATCTCCGGTTCTTCTTATTGAAGTAG
>NZ_JFHJ01000153.1:0-6129 GCF_003666285.1 Mesotoga sp. HF07.pep.5.2.highcov
TTCACTGGCGGCGATGATTCTCGCCTTTTGACTGGCTCCTGAATGCTTCCCGCTGAAAGTGGCCTCACTTCCCCGGATGATACTCCGGGCATCACTTCCTGCGCAGCAGCATCACTTCCCGACGGAGTCGGCATTGCATCGACCGATGCTTTTCGGCGCCTTGCGTCCAATCAAAAAGCATCACTTCCTGCGAAGCAGCCTTCTCATATAACTTCAGAGGGCAGGAAGTCTCTGTCTTCAGTGATGACCCTGTCTATTTCGTCGATTTCGGCCATTTTGAACGGAGCGATTACGTCGAATTTGCTGTTGTCAACAAGAAGAATCTTTGTGCTGGAATTGAGCAGCATTTTTCTCTTTATACTGGCGGAAAAGGGGCTCAACTCGAATGTTCCTATTTTCTTTCTTAGCGAGGCGCATGAAAAGAAGAACTTGTTTGCATAGATTGAACCGACAAGACTCTCCGCCCTGGGGCCGATGAGCGAATCAAATCCGTACTGTAGACTGCCGCCACTAGATTCGACAGAAAACCCCTGAACCTTTGAAAGCGCGAGCAGTATGTTGATTCCGTTGGTAATTATGTGCAGCTTCTTGAAAACCCTGGAGAGTTTTAAAGCGAAAACGTAACATGTAGTGCTTTCATCTATGAAAAGGACATCGTTCTCTTCTACAAACTCGATTGCCTTCTCAGCGATTCTCTCTTTTGCCTCTCTGGCTAACCTCAGCCTTTTCAAGAAAAAGCTGTTTGGATCTGTTTCCTGATTCACCGCTCTTACGACTCCGTATCCGTTGATAACAAGGCCGGATTTCTGCAGATCTCTCAAGTCTCTTCTCAGTGTGACGAGAGATACATCCATTAGAGACGCAAGTTCTTGAGTATTGATCGATTCTCTCTCGGAAAGAACGCTAAGTATGTTTTGTCTTCTGTCTTCCTTCTTCAAAGCCATCTGCTCAACTCCAGCATATCTGTCTTATCTGACTCTCCTCCTGGTTAATCTTAGAGCTTCTACACCTAGGAGGAGTGCACCCCAAAGCGCAAGTGTGAGAAACTGACTTATCCCAAGAAGATTCAAACCGCTTGAGATAACCTGCAGCAAGACCAACCCAAGGAAAACACCGGACACCTTCCCGAAGCCACCATTTGGATTGATCCCACCTAGAACTGAAACCAGTACGGTAACCAGAAGATACGAAGAACCATAACCGGCCTTTGCGGAATTGAATCTCGCAATCATTATCAAAGAGGCTATACCGGCCAGAAGGCCCGAAATCATATAAACGAGAATGGTTACCTTGTTGGTATTTATTCCAGAGAAACCGGTAGCTTTGATGTTGGATCCGATCATGTAGGTCGACAAACCCAACCGCGTCTTGTTTAGAATTATCGCGACACCCACCGCGACGGCTACTAGAATGAACATCGGTACCGGTACTCCCAGGAAGGTTCCATTGCCAATCACAAGTAATTCCCTCGGTAGGCCTGAAATGACATACCCTCTGGTTATAACCAGGCTTATTCCTTCGAGAAAGGTCATAGTACCGAGCGTCGCGAGTATCGGAGATACGCCGATGTATGCGATTATCATTCCATTTACGAGTCCCACTAGGAGTGAAATCGACAACCCCGCGAGTACGGCCAGAAAGATCGTCCAGCCCAGTCCGGCCCCTCCCGGACCAGATGCTAAATCACCGGTCAAAATCATCGCCATGATTATCCCAGAGAGATTTGCCGAGCTTATTATTGAAAGGTTAATCCCACCCGTAAGCATTGTTATCATCATCGCGAAAGCAAGGACTCCAAGCTCGGGAAGTTGGAAGGCCATCGATTGGAGATTGCTGGGCCTTAGAAATTTCCCAGGAAGAGCGAGCGAGAACAATAGTACCAGGATGACCAGGATCGCTCCAAGCGAGAGAATCTCGGAGTGCTTTGATACTCTTCCCCTGCCTGTGTCAGTCTTCAACATTGATTATCGCTCCTTTTCTCTCGCGGACTTTTCTCTGATAGGCCGTTATACTCACGCTTATGACTATGATCGCTCCCACAAAAACCTTATGCCAGTAAGAGGAAATCCCAAGCAAAGTAAGGCCATTTTGTACGATGACAATCAAACCAAAGCCAAGAACAGTCCCTAGAATGCTGCCCGTACCTCCGGCAAGGCTGGCCCCTCCAAGAACAACAGCCGCCAGAACTTCCAGTTCCCTGCCCATCAAGGCATTGGGGGCGACAGTCAACATCATGTTTGCCTGAACGGTTGAGGCTATGCCTGCCAGAAAGCCCATGTAGCAATAGACGAATAGCTGCGTCTTGAGAACGCTTATTCCCACACGTCTTGCGGCTTCCTGATTTCCGCCCACTGCGTAGATATTTCTGCCCAGAGCAGTGTACTTTAGTATCAGCCAAGTAAGAATGAAAGAAAGAACAAGAACTAGAATCGGTATAGTAATTCCCGGGCTGTCTCCAAATCTAACGAGATTCCTCTCCATAAACCACAGTGGAAAGCCGTAAATCCATGTACCACCACTGATGAATATGAGAAGACCATAGAACAGGTTCATGGTTGCGATCGTCACGATTATTGGCGGAGTTTTGAGGAAATAAATCAGTAAAGCGTTGACCAAACCCAGAGCAATTCCGACAACCCCTCCTATAGCAAAGGCAAGGAACATATTCCCGCCCCAATTGATAACGATAGTAGCCATGATATACTGAGCAACGGTAGCAATTGCCGTAAATGAGATATCTATTCCTCCTGAAATCAAAACAACCAGCACACCTGCGGCCATTATCGCCAGAAAGGAGTTGCTCTCAACCATTCCGTAGAGATTGGTGAAAGTAAGAAAACTTGGCTTCATAACGGTGAAGAAGAGTGAGACGACTATTATTACAAGCAAGAGATAGAACTCGCTCTTGCTGAATGCTTTTCTCAATCCCGAATTACTGTCCGTTGATCTTCTCATACAGCTCTTTCTCCGTGAGCTCGATAGAGTTGTACTTTCCAATTATTCTTCCCGCACTCATAATATAAGTCGTGTTTGAATGATAGATTGCTTCTTCGGCTTCATCCGTGATCATGATTATCGAAATACCTTCTGCGGCTAGCTCTCTGATTATCTTGTATATACTGTCCTTTGCGGCAACGTCTATTCCCACTGTTGGGGAGTCGAGAATCAATACTTTTGGATTTATTGCCAACCACTTTGCAATTACAACCCTCTGTTGATTGCCGCCGGAAAGCGTGTTAACCGGAGAGTCAATCGAGGGAATTTTGATTGAGAGTTCGTCGATCCAACGTCTCACTTCAGTTCTTTCTTTGACTTTACTCAAGAGCCTGATTCTCGAAAGTATTCTCTTTAGAACCGTCAGCACAATATTCTTGCTTACGGGCTGTTCCATAACGAGTCCGTGTTGCAGTCGATCCTCAGGCACATACGCAATTCCAGCTCTCATAGCGTCCACGGCGCTTCCAGGGTTAACTCTCTTCCCTTCTACGAAGATCTCTCCTTCGTCGGAGGATTCATTCCGAAGAGTGAAAGGACAAACTCGGTTCTGCCTGAACCCATCAGTCCTGTGACACTTACTATTTCGCCCTTGTGGACCTTCAAATCAATTTCCTTGTAATTATTTCTCCTTGAGAGCTTTCTGACTTCTAGAACAACTTCGTCGCCAGAATACGGAGGCAATTTGGAGTACTCGAACTCCTTGCCTGTCATGAGAAATGAGAGTCTCTGTCTCGTCAGTTCGGAAGCATCGAAGGCACCGACTTTTTTCCCGTCACGAAGAACGGTTACCCGTTGGGCTACCTCCATTATCTCATCGAGCTTATGGCTGACGAAGATCGTCGAGATTTCTCTGTTCTGCAGTTCATTTATAACTCTAATTAGCGACTGAACCTCTTTCTTGCTGAGAGAAGCCGTAGGTTCGTCCATTATTACAAGCCTCGCCTTGGCATTTATAGCCCTGCATATCGCCACAATTTGCCTTTCCGCTATAGATAGCTCGCTGACTTCGCGTCTGGGATCAAGTGAAACCCCAATTTTGTCCATCGTCTTCATTGCTTCTTCTTCCGTCTCTTTCCATTTCATAAGGCGACTTCCTGTTTCCACTCTCGAAGAAATAGCTATGTTCTCTGCAACGGTCAGATTTGGAAAGAGCGAAAGATCCTGATAGATAACCTGGATTCCCTCTCTCACACTGTTAGAAGACTTCTGGTGGCTTATCCTTTTTCCGTCGACATAGATCTCGCCCCCGGGATCGGGTGAGTGAATACCCGAGATTATCTTGATTAGGGTACTCTTTCCAGACCCGTTTTCGCCAACTAGACAGTGGATTTCTCCCTTTTCTATTTCAAAATCGACTGAATCGAGGGCCAATACCCCCCCGAACCTCTTCGTAATATTTCTCATCTCCAACAGTTTCTCGGCCATAATCAGATCACCAGAAAGAGAGGGGGCGTACCCCCTCTCGAAATCAGAACCCGTAAGAAAGGGCGTTCTCAGCAGTTATATCGACTTGCGCGTCGAATTTCACAATGTTTCCTTCCAACATGGCCTTCCCAAGACCGGGAATCTCGAATCCATCAACAACGGCTGGCACTATGCCTTCGGGGATTCCAGCCTCAGCCAGAGCAGCCTTGGCATCGAGCAGTGTCTTTGCCAGATAGACCTGCGCGAATCCAGCGTCTCTTGGATCCCACAGGTAACCCCACTGCATCAATCCTTGCTTGAGATACGGGTCAGCGTGGCTTGGAATAACCGTTCCGACTATCTTTACCTTTCCCTTCATGTTTCTTGCGTTGAGCGCCTGGGATGCTCCGATCGGTCCCAGTGAACCAAAGCCGACTATACCTTTTAGATTAGGATATGCATTGAGAAGCTCGAGAGTTTTTTGATAGGAAAGCTCAACACTTTCACCACATGGGATTCTCTCGGTTACTAGCTTCATATTTGGATACTTTTCTGCAACATAGGCAAGCCCAACGTCTGCCCAGAAGTTGTGAAGAGGAACTGTGAGCCCTCCGACGAAAACGGCAAACTCGCCTTCTCCACCCATAAGCTGAGCAAGTTTCTCGAAGTTTGCTTCTCCGAACTTAACGTTGTCTATCGTTTCTACATCCCAATCGCCGCCCTTCTGCTCTGGCGACTCGTGTGTGATGATGATGATACCGTTCGCTCTTGCCTTTTCGAATACGGGCTCAAGAGCCTTCGCATCATTAGGTACTACACAGATGGCATCGACACCCTTGGCAATAAGGTCTTCAACAATCTTCACCTGCTGAGCAGGGTCTGCATCGGAAGGCCCTATCTGGTAGGCATTCACGCCGAGTTCATCTGCTGCATCTTTTACACCGACTTCCATTCTGTTGAACCAGGGGATTCCGCCGATCTTCACAACGACGGCAATCTCATAGTTCGCTGCTAAGACGGCAACTGTAAACAAGACACAGAACAGGAGCATCAGAAACTTCTTGTTCATTCGCATCCCTCCTTCTATGTGACCGGTAGGCCGGCCCAAAGATCATAAAACAAAGCATCAAAAATTCATATGATTACTTGTGATCAACATTGCAATTATATCGATTCACTCTGACAGATCCATATCCGAAGATCACTGGTTATTCGAACTTACGGCTGATGAAGACCATGTAGCGATAAATACTCTCGATTTCCGGACTATCTCATCCATTATTCCAGGAAAACTTTGGATGACCAACTTGATTTATTCCCTTCCCGTAGCTTTATTGCCAACCTAAGAACAGTCTTTGATGGACACTGTCACGGCTGACGTTACACATTATTATTCGTCGGAAATCACTCCTAATCGTTTGAACTCCTAGATATTTGTTCCTAATCGGATTTCTTCATTTACAAATTATCTGGTAAGCTGTAGGTAATAGAGTATGATATGAAGTTATCACTTTATTGATCCATTTTACTCAATAGCGGTTTCAAAGTTGTGTTCGGGGAGGCAAGGATGAAGCAAGGGGTTCTTTCGATTGATCTGGGAACTATGGGAGTAAAAATCTCATTGGTTTCTCTAGAGGGTGAGATTCAGAAGTCGGCGTACACTGAGTACCCCATTATCTCTGAAACTCCAGGACAGGCAGAACAAGATTCGGCGCTCTGGTGGGAGGG
>NZ_JFHJ01000189.1:0-3415 GCF_003666285.1 Mesotoga sp. HF07.pep.5.2.highcov
GCCGTTCGCCCCTACAAGAGAACTGCACTATCATCTGAAATTGTCATCTCGTAAAGCCTGCCCTGATTAGCCTACCCCAAAATGCTCGTGTTTGGGGTCTCTGTTCAAGGTCATCCCCTAATTCCCTCATATTGTCATCCCGTAATGCTCCTGTACGGGATCTCGTACCCATGAACCGCTATGCGCTGACAAGATCAAAACCGGATCCCGAATCAAGTTCGGGATGACTAAGTGAGAGACGCCCGATTAGGCGAGACGGGTATGACAGCGTTTGCTGATTCTGAAAACACGATAATTTGTCATGCTGAACTTGTTTCAGCATCCCGTTCTAAGACACGCTATGCGCTGAAAGAACAAAACTGAGTCCCGAAACAAGTTCGGGATGACTTGGAGAGGGACTTCCGCAAACCGATGTCGGGATAACTTCCTCAGTTGCATTGAAACCTGAATTCATTGCCGGTTCTCTTCATCCAGGTCCTGAAAGCCGTTGGGCGCTTACAAGGAGACGCTCTCCGCTGCGAAGAGCCACCCTTCGCTGCCAGCGCAAAATCATGGTGCCGTTTTTCGCTTGTTAGAATGAGAGAGTCATGGAATGCAAGATAACTCTGGTCCCTCCAAGATCACAGACCAGATCCCGAGCAAATTTGGGTAATGAAGTAAGCGACATCGGAACACGCATCTTGCCGCGTGAGCAAAAAAGGTGAAAAATGACGGGAGCCGGTCAGGCTCTCTTTCCGGATTTTGCGCAAGCGCGATTTGCAGAGACGAAAGGCTGGTTGGAGGCGTAAGTTAGCTATTGTATCTTAGCAGTTACAGAGTGCGAAGTGATTTTCCTGCAGGAACTTCAGGATTTGCGTGAGATATGGCGTATTTGATTTCCGAGACTGTGTCGTCGAAGATTCTCAGGAGTTGATCATCATTGAGCGTATTCAGAATTGTATATCGCTTTCTAATTGAACGAGCCAACTTCACCACTTCTGCAAATCTGTCTCTCTTAAATAACACTTCGGGTACACAGGCGAAAAAGCCAAGATCGGAAAGAAATTCAAGAACCTTTTCGTACAGCTCGGTTCCATAGGCCTTAAGGATTACGCATGTGTAGAAGCCAGTCTGGTGACCATGAAGAAAGGCCATGTCGAAAATTACGTCTGCAGCATGAGATAGCATATGCTCGGAACCACTAGCGGGTCGAGAATTTCCTGCGTACTCCATGGATATTCCACTTGTGATTAATGAGTTGACAAGGGTTTCGACGAAATCCTCATCAGCGAAATTAGCGTTCTTGAAGTTGAGAAGACTTTTATAGCTCATAACTGACAACGTCTTTGCAAAGTAGTCAATTTGCTCGCCGGTCCTATTGGTTGCGAACTCCCAGTCGAGAATGGCTGTGACATTTGAGATTGCGTCGCCCAGGCCAGCATATAGATACTTCTTTGGCGCATTGTAAATGACACCTGTATCTGCGAACAGGGCGAACGGCATTCTCGCTCTGAAGCTGTCGCTTCTACCGTTTTCGAGCTTCAGAGACACAACCGGGGAGCAAATCCCATCGTTTGAGGCAAGAGTGGGAACTAAAATCAACGGAATGTTGAGTATGTGAGCGAAAAACTTGACAGTATCAAGAACCGAGCCTCCTCCTATTCCGACGAGCGCATCGGGGTGTAGATCGTGAACTGAATCAAGTCTGTTCATTAGATGACTGAGATTCGGTCTCTCTTCTACGTAGAAAATGGAATAGTCATTGCGATTAACTGCCTTTTGAATATCAGGCATTAGATCTAGCAGATTTTCCTGGGTTGCAACACAAACATTCTTGAACCTCATTATTTCAAGAAAAGGAGCCAGTTCTTCCGTTGCTTTTTTCTTGACAATAATGTATTTGGGTATCTCTATAGATCTCGTCGAATGGTCGATCAATTCATCACCTTTAGTATTGGATAATGAGAAGATCAAATGTGCATGAGCTTCCAGAAAAATTATAACAGTCGGTATAGAAAAACGCGATTTCGATGATTTTTCCTTTTGCTAAAGAAGCTCCTCATAAGTGGAAAAAGGAGGCCTGACCAACGCATTTATGAAGCCTCGACACTCTTAGAAATTCTGCAAGTGCATAAAACTAATTGTATCGGATTTTTATAGAATTTTGCCTTCACCAGCGTATACAATTGAGTGGGCACAATTGTGCCCCTGATGCCCTATCAGATGAAAGGAGAGAGTCCTTTGGATGATTATCCCGAAATAAGACCAACAGCATTCAAGGATCTAGAAGACAAGGCTCTGGAGAATTTTGATAGATATCAGACTACGAGCGAAATCAAGTTTAGGGAGCCGGATGGGAGTTTTGTCTATATTCATGATGAGTTCATAGATGATTGGGATTCCGAGAAAAAGGTTGAAGTGGTACAGCGTTTAAGAAGCTGTATGGAATCTGGAGGATTCGTTGCTGGTGCCTTTCTCCAGAATTCAATCGTAGGCTTTGCATCTGTGGATAACTCTTTCTTCGGAAGCGAGAATCAGTATTTAGAGATGCCGTTTATGCACGTCTCAAGCGAGATGAGAGGGAAAGGCATTGGCAGAAAACTCTTCGCGTTGTGCTGCGAAAACGCTAAGAAAAGAGGCGCAAAGAAATTGTATATTTCAACACATCCATCAATAGAGAGCCAGGGTTTCTATGAATCTTTGGGATGCCTTCCTGCTGCCGAAATAAACGAGGAGATCTATTCGCGAGAACCCTTCAATATACAGCTTGAATTCACTTTAGAGTGATTAGTTTGTGAGATATTTGAACTCCGCGCAGGTCATTAAAAAGTATCGAGATATAGTTGAGTGCATGGAGCGGCTAATCGACAAAGATTCGACGTCCATTGGAATAGGGATCCTGACCAGGAGCATTGTCAGGATGACGTTTAGGGGTGTCATCCCGCGATTCCCCCATATTGTCATCCCGTAATGCTCCTGTACGGGATCTTGGACTTAAAGATCGACAAACGTTTAAGAGCAGCCTGACGCTTACAAGACCTGTCCGTCGCTGCCGTTCAAGATCATGAAGCCGTCCTTGGATAGAAACGAAACCAAGATCCCGAAACAAGTGCGGGATGACAAAAGAGGCACACATTGGGGCAGGATAATCAGGGCAGGCTTTACGGGATGACGATTTCAGATGATTGTGCAGTTCTCTTGTAGGGGCGAACGGCCGTTCGCCCGAAAAAGGTCCTGGTTGGAATCTCTGCCTTTTACGCGAAAAATGGGACCTTAGGAACATTTGGGAGCCAGTCTGCTAACGCAGGCCAGTCAGGCTCCGCCTGGCCAGTCTCGCCTTCCGCGAGGCCAGTTCCGACTTCGTCGGGCAAACAAAGACCATTGAGAAACAGCGTTGTGGAGAGGTTCGCTGCGCTCACGAGAGAAGAGAGAGAGA
>NZ_JFHJ01000443.1:0-2295 GCF_003666285.1 Mesotoga sp. HF07.pep.5.2.highcov
CTATTGTTTTCAATATGTACTGATGAAGCGGATTTCTCCGAACCACCATCCTTCTTTTTCGGAGACATCGATGATGGAATTGACATACAGAGAAAGGCCTTTCTTTCCGCTCTCAGAAAGATAACACGGTTATCAAAGCATGGATTTTCGGTTCTGATGATTTCTGACAAGAGCAAGTTGAAGTTCTTTCTGAAGGCCGGTGCTCTCCGTTATGAATGCGAGGTGTGTGATTTTGTTGGTGATGAATTCGTTGCGCAGGTAGATCCGAGAAAGCTGCAGTCTGTTATTTCAAGGATAAAAGATTCTAAGATTCGTCTGGTAACACGAAAGGGAAATCTGCTTATGGTGGGAAGGAAGAGCAAGATGTACCTTATGGTGCCCCTTATTAGGTGATATGTTATATCCGCATCTGTTAGTATTGGTATGACTGGATTCACTAATGTTCAGCGAAATTCAAGAAGGTACTTCAAAAGTCGGAGTTGAAAAATATGGGGATTCTTGAAACGAAAGGCCTTGGAAAAAACTTTGGTGAAAACAACGTCTTTAGGAACGCTGACATAGAACTTGAGAGTGGGCTGCTTACAGTTCTTGGAGGGATTAACGGTTCCGGCAAATCTATTCTTGTAAAGACAATCAGCGGTGACATTCTGCCCGATTCTGGAAAGGTAATATTTGAAGGCTCTCCAGTGGATTTGACATCGATCGTCGAGGCAAGACGCCTAGGCATAAGTGCCATCTATCAGGAGTACATGTTAGTTCCGGATCTCACGGTCGCTGAAAACATCTTACTTGGGAGTGACAAATTCACGATTAGCAGAAGGAAGATGAACGATCAAGTCTCGCGTTTTCTTGAGCAGCTTGGCCTGGAGTTCGATCCTTCCTCGAAAGTCTCTTCTTTTTCATCTGATGATCAGGTTCTTCTCGAGTTTGCAGTTGCAGCGTTTTCCAGGCCGAAGGTTCTCATTTTGGATGACCTCTTTTCTTTTGTACGTGGTGCAACCCGGGTGAAACTCCTTGAAATGATAGACTCATTTAAAAAAGGAGGAGTGGCCGTTCTAGTTACAACGTCCGATCCAGAAGTGATGGTGCTGGGCGATCGCCTATTCTTTATGGATTATTCTGGCATCAAACCTCTTCCACTGCAAACTAAGGAAAGTGATATATGGAAGATGCTGGGTGTCTCACCTGAGTACTCAGTAGCACCAGTTGGAGGTGAACCGCTAATCGACATAGATAACCTGGCAGATACCGGACTCGATCTGAGGTTGAAAAGGGGAGAGGTTCTCTGTATTTCCTGTGACAACGGAGTTTCGGTTAGAGAATTCACAAGAGCGCTTACAAGGCAGGACCCTTTCTCCGAGAACTCTGTGGCAATGCTTCGAGAGGCGAAGAACTTCTTTGAAAGATTCTCCTCCAGAGGTCATTCTAGCGAGGCCGAAAAATACTTCTCCTCTAATGTGAAGAACACCGGTCTTGTTTCGCAAATCATGTTGAAAAAGTCCCGTAAATTCACCTCAAATAGATCACTGAAAAAGAGTTTCATTTTAAACAGAGAAAGCTTGGTTTCCGTGAAGAGTTTTCTTGCTGGGCTGGGAAGAGCTCCCGGTTTCTCCGGTCTAATGCGCGATGACGATACAAAACTTTCGCATTTGAGATTCGATGCTTGCGATCTCTTTATCTTTATTAGACCTTTAATAGGACTGGACCCAGTTTTGACGAGAGCCCTCGCAGAGGTTCTGCAGGAGATTGCTGACCATTCCAAAGCCGCCGTGGTAATTTCCGACGAAATCATGAGCGACAGGCTTTGCACAAGGATAATGAACAAATGCAATTGAACCCTGATTTCTCTTACGAGAAGAAGAAGATTGACTTTTCCAGCGGGTACATTTTCAAAGGGAAGCACTATAGATGTTCGATTATCAAGTATCCATCTTTCTACAGGAACAAGATCAGGGGAACAGAAAACGTTGAAATCTACAATTTCTCACCAAGAGAAAGAGCTGTAGGCTCGATAATCATTCTTCATGGACTGGGAACGGTAAATATCCCATTTTTGTTCTGGATGGGAAGCCATCTTGCAAGTGCCGGTTTGCAGGCTTCTGTGATGATCCTTCCGGGAAATTACACACGAACGGCAACCGGTTCAACTAGTGGAAAAGACTTCTTTTCTCCTGATCTCAGAAGGTTGATTGTTTTCTGGGAGCAGGCAGTTGTGGATACAATGACAACCATCGATCTCCTTCAACAAGAGAAACTCTGGTGGGATAACAACTGCCTTTTTGGTTACTGCCTAGG
>NZ_JFHJ01000415.1:0-14115 GCF_003666285.1 Mesotoga sp. HF07.pep.5.2.highcov
TCCCGGAAATTATAACGAGGGTGATTTCACCCCCAGCTTGGCATAGATCTCCTCCTGCTTTTTAGTGACTTCTCCGATCATGCGGCCATGTTCGGGAGACTCAAACCTTTCAATGGTGTCAAGTTCGTCGAGGAGACCCTGCAATGTCCAGTTCTCGAAGAGACCGGTTTCTTGCATCTTCTTCTTTATGTAGGAAAGATAAATCAAGGCGACAAACTCGACAAACAGCTTTCCATTCAGTGATAGTTCTGAGGAAACCTGCATTCTACGGAAATTCAACCGGTCTTTAAGGTTCCCAAAACCCTTTTCCACTGTGTCTTTACTGCGATAGAGAGATAAGGCCTCGAAGGGATCGTTGACTTCGTTGGAAAGCAGTGCGAAATAGCCATAGTTTCTTGCCGCTTCACGCATCGCCTCTTCATTCGGTGTGATTTTCCTGAATTTACTGGTAACAGTAAAGTATTTGTCGTAGTCCTTCATGCGGTATTCTTCACGTGTGTTGTTCTTAAGGTCACTGTATAGTCTGCTCAGATAATCGTTCATCTCTGCCTGATCTTTGGCGGCCTTCTCGCCATTGTAGAAAAGATGAAGATATGCCCTTCTCTTCGAGCTTAATACGTCCCCTTTGTTTGGTCTTTCCTGCTCATAATCCCACTGGATTGTTCGGCACAAGCCATATACTCTGAACTGAGGTTGAAGATTTGACCACAGTTGAAGGTTCTCACGCTCTTCTTCTAGGATCTCTTTCACATAATTCAGATTCAGTTTGACACCAATGATGAACTTCTGGTGGTTCTTGAAGAGCAGGTTTATGTTCTCTCTGCTGTAAAAGCCTCTGTCAAGAAGGACACTTACCTTTTTGTATCCCATGACATTGAATTCAGCCATAAGCTGCTTGACTGTTTTCACGTCGGTGATATTGCCAGGGAGCTTCCGGTAGTAAAAGGGAAGTCCAGACTGTTCACCGAAGAGAAGGGCGAGGTTGATGTGAGGTAGTCTGTCGTACTCTTTGTTTCTTCCCTTCTTTACCTGACTCAGTGTCTCTGAATAACTGGAGATGGAAGTGATGTCAAAGGCCCAGTATTCTTTCTCAATTCTACGTCTACCTTGTTTCTTGAAGAACATCATCCTCTCTTCTTCGGAAATAGATTGAAACAGCTCACTACCGCGCTGTGATGGTATGTCTTCTCCATAAGGATGGGCATGCAATCTCTGCCAACGGGAAAACCTACTGAGGGAGTTATTCTCTTCGAGAATAAGATAATAGGCAACCGATAAAATCATTCTATAACGGTCGGGGAAACAGGCTTTCAAATCTGCCTCAACTTCTGTGATCTTTCCAACCTGATCGAGAAGATAGCAAGCACCATAGAAATCCCTGCGGATTTTGGTTATGGGAACTGGACCGGGCTTTTTCGAAATGCTATCCTTCCTGTATGACCTGGTCGGTACGATTTCTCCAGTACTTGTATTCAGCTTGCCGATTAAAGTTCTCTTGGCTCTGGACTGTTGTTTTTCCTTGTCCCAATAGGCTTGATTGTTGTATACATATGTGATTCCAGTTTTCTTGTTCTTTTGATAGACAATCCCCATCTCCTCACCTCGTTACATACATTATAATATATAACGAGGCATAAACCTAGAGAAAACAACCCTAACTCAGTCTTTTCAACCCTTTACAAGGTTTTCATCGTTAGACTTTTCGGGAACTTTGGGTTCAAAACAGTGGTTCAGCAGTGACTGGTAATTGGTATTCTCCAGTCTTTTCCGAAAGCTCTTTTGGATACTTTCATTTCGGGAGGAAACTGTTTGCGTTTGTACTCGCTCCTTCTCAAAAGAACAATGGACCGTTTAGCTGGCTGTTTAAATGTCTCACGCTTCCTACACGATATTGCACTGTTATTGGTAATCTGCCTGAATGAAGGCACTTCTTTCTGCGCCACGATGCATAACCGGGTATTGTCGACTGGAAGAGAAATTTCTTGAGTTAATAAAGATTTGTCGTGATGAAGCTTTGATAACTTTGACCCTGGCTTTTATTGAAAGAGGTTCGTCAATTTCGCAGAAGGCCTTTTGGCTAAAGACTCGTAGAGTGTGGCAAAATAGTTTCATGAGAGATTTCTTGTTGATTCTTAAGTGGCGAGGTGTCGAAGGGTTGAGAATGCTGACCCGTCAGGGAAAGAGAGCGTTTGTTGCTTCTTTTCTTGCTGTCGCATTCGTGATAATGATCGCTGTTCCGATTGCCTTCTACTTGAGAGGTTACCTCGTGCCGAATTTCTCCAGGGTCGCCGATCTCTCCGATCAGTTAAGGGAGCTGACGGGAATCGATCTAAAACTGATAGTTGTCTCATTCTTTTCGGCGATAATATTCTCAATACTTCTTGGGAGCGACCTTCCAATTGTAGTCTCAAACCTTTTCTTTTCTGAACGGGTTAAAATGCTGCTGAATTTGCCGGTAAGGACAGCCACTATTGCAAATGTTCAGTTGCTTGAAGTTCTGGCTGCGGGAGGATTGCCCATACTTCTTTTTGCGCCGGTCTTCATGGCCGCATTAAGAGGCTTGGGGTACTCGGACGGGAGATTCTGGATGGCCCTCGTCTTGCTCTTTGTCTTCGTGCTCAACACTCTGGCGATAACTGCGATAATCTCATTCGTGATTGTCTTTCTATCTAAGGGGCGCTTTCTTAAGACGCTTTCGGCTATGATGACCATGGTTACGCTTTTCGTTTTCATTTTCACATTGAGATTCATGGACTTTTCCGCAATTGATCTTGCAAAACCTGATCAGGTTGCAGAACAATTCGGCGGGCTTCAGAGCATTGTCACTTCCCCCTATCTTCCCTGGTCGCCCTTTGTAAGAGCAATTACGGGAGGTACAAGGATCTTGCCGTGTTCATAGTATCCTCGATAGGTATCTTTTCTTCTCTAGCACTGCTAGAAATCTTCCTTTACAGCAAGGTTCTCCAGAAGCTTATGACTAGACCAATCGGGAATGTGTCCCCGAAATCAAATGGAGATTTCAAAGTTCATGGATTGTTTTTGGGTCTGCTGATAAAGGATTCATTGTTGCTTCTTCGAGAGCCCAAACTCATGTTTGCAGTTCTGTATCCTTCACTGTTCGTCCCTGTGGTTGTCCTTGTCAACCCGGGTCTTCTAAGCAGCTTTGGTATTTTACAGCTGTTGGGTCTTATAGTTTTCCTCTTCAGTAACTACACAACTGTCTCTTCGACCGCACTTTTTGCTTTTGAGAGGCAACTTGGCGATACTTCATGGTTGTTTCCCATCAGGCGGGTCAAGACGATCTTATCGAAATCGTTCGTTATTACCTCTCTGTATTCTTTCGTCATTTTGCTTGTGGGTTTATACGTCTCCAACAACACTTCACAGTACGGGACTTTCATGATGAATTTCATTCTATTTATGATTCCTACGATCTTCGTTCTTTCATTGTTAGGGGGATTTCTCGAGAAGAGCTTTGGAACGAAGGATTCGAAGAACGTTTTTAAGGCACTAAGTCTTTCGGGTGCGATTCTATCTTTCCTTCTATCAACACTTCTCCCCGTTTTTTCAACGCTTCCAATGACCCTGTACATTTCCGGAAATATCGGTCTTTTTCTTAATTTCATGAATATCCCTATAGTTTCACCCTTTACCTGGCTCTTAGGACTTGTTTTGCCGGTTTCTCTCTGGGTCTCTATAGCCTGGGCATCGTTCAGATCACTGTGCTATAATTTTGTCTGAATGAGGATTTTGGAGGGATACGCTTGAAGGTTCAAGATGCAAAACACTTGAGTAAAATAATTATGGAGTCTGGAGAGATCCCGCTTCTCTGGGGCCACTTTGGGGTGGGAAAGACAGATCTCGCTAGGGAGATCGCATCCGAGACGGGCAGAGAACTGATAATTCTAGTGATTTCACAGATGGAGCCCGGTGATCTCATCGGAATGCCTTCAAGGGATGGAGAGCGGACACTGTTCTTAAGGCCCGACTGGTGGCCAACCGAAGGAAATGTCATATTGATGATAGATGAAGTGAACAGAGCTCACAGATCGATAAGAAATGCAATAATGCAGCTCTTAATAGATAGAAGAATACACAATCACTTTCTTCCGGAAGGAAGCTGGATAATGGCAGCGGCTAACCCGCCGGATGAGGAATACGATCAGGTAGAGCTAATAACTGACCCCGCCTTCATGTCGAGGTTCTTCCACATAGAGCTCACTCCAGATCCCGATGAGTGGCTTAAATGGGCTGAAATTCAGGGAATGCCAAGCAACGTGACGAATTTTATCAGGGAGTATCCGGAGTTTCTTTCGAGGGATACAATAGTTTCGATGCGTCTCGAGCTGAGGCCGAGCCCCCGTAGCTGGTATAAGCTTGGAAGAGTATTCGCAGACCTTTCAAGCGAAGAGATCGAGAGATACGGTTATGTAATAGCTGCCGGCATTGTTGGTCCCGAGGCGGCCAGGACTTTCATGAGCAAGATTCAAGGTAGCGAACTTCTCCCTTCTCCAAGAGCTCTCCTTCTTGATCTTGACGAGAACATTCTAGGGAGGCTTTCGGAGGGGGACATCTCATGGACCAGTGCCTCGGTGCTCCGTGTTACGAAGCATCTTTCTGAGCTAGATGATTTGCAAGTTCAGGAATACTTTCAGAACGTTCCGCTAATCGCCGGTAATCTTCTCAGAATTGGGAAAGTGATTCCAAAAGACTCATTCTTCTCGGTGATAAGGCACATTGTTCATCAGGTAGAAGGAGAGAAGGGACTGAAACGGGCTTTTTATGAGAATCTTCTTGAGGAACTGGCAATGGATCACGATGTTCTGAAATTCCTTCAGAGGAGCGAAAAGGATGATAAATGAGGAATTGATGGAACGGGCAGTCTTTGAATTGGGAAAAGACAGTCCTTTCTACAATTTTCTCCTCCTATTCATAGATAGAATCCCCTCGGTTGCAGTCAGAACGTTGAAACTACGAGTGAGTTCAAGAGGAAGGTTTCAGCTCCTATACAATCCAGATACTCTTCGAAATAAACCTCTGGCTTTCACAAAGGCATTACTAAAACATGAGTGTCTCCACATAGTAAATGGTCACATACTGATACCGGTAAGCAAGTCCAGAGAAAAAATGCTGTGGGATCTGTCGATGGACGCGGCCGTGAATCAGTTCATACGGGAACTCGATGCGTTCAGCCTCCCAATGGATTCGATTTTGAAAGAAGGCTGCGGGACCGACAACGAGAGGTTTTTCGTCGGACCTCCAATGCAGTATCCGGGAATGACGGCAGAGTTCTATCACGACTGGGGACTTGACTTCATGAAGAAGAACAAGACCATTGATCTCGAACTACTGGATTCAAATATCTCCAGGCCGGATTCACATGAGGACTTTGGCAAGTTCGAGCTTCCCAAGGAGTTTGTAGAGGATCTACTGAAGCAGGTGATCTCTGAGACTATGGAAAAGGCCAAGACCGGCATGCCAGAAGGTCTCGAGGGAGTTATGAAGCTGGTTCTCGACAATCCCGTTCTGGACTGGAGAAATATGATTCGACGTTTCTTTGGTTCCTCCATGCAGGTTGGAAGGTACAGAACTCCGATGAGGCCCAACCGAAGATATGATGATCAACCGGGATGGAGAAACGACTATGCGGCAAAGCTGGTAGTAGTGGTCGATACCAGTGGCAGCATTATCGAAGAGGAGTTCAACTCTTTCTTCAGTGAGATAGACGAAGTTACAAGAGTTACAGATTCCAGGGTCTGGCTGGTGCAGGTTGATGAGACGGTTCAGAGCGTGATGAAATATGGAAAGGGAATGTGGAGAGA
Organism: Mesotoga sp. HF07.pep.5.2.highcov; assembly: GCF_003666285.1. Classification (NCBI taxonomy): domain Bacteria; kingdom Thermotogati; phylum Thermotogota; class Thermotogae; order Kosmotogales; family Kosmotogaceae; genus Mesotoga; species Mesotoga sp. HF07.pep.5.2.highcov. Next base: position 5,823 of record NZ_JFHJ01000415.1, read on the forward strand.
CCTTAAGCTCATGGGAAGAGGGGAAACTGATCTTCAGCCGGCCGTCGATTACGCTCAGGAAAAGCTGAGACCTGAAGGTCTCCTCCTCTTCACCGACGGGTTCACGGATTTGCCTACAGTTTCGAGAAGAGTATTGTTCGTTCTACCAAAGAGCCACAATTCAGATTTTGCTGAAGAAGCAAAATCAATATACGGACGTTCGTCGGTGGTGTTTCTTAAGTGACTTACTATTCCGGCCCCGAAAGCTACAGGGAAATTCTCAGGAGAGTCTACGAAGGAGTTGAAGACAGCTTCGCCTCGTGGGCAAAACTTGTCGGAGACCACTCTGATCGACTGGACAATGCTTTTGGCCACTTCATGACACTGGTAGTTCAGACTTCAAAAAGGAACGCTCCCGTTCTTTCGGTCTTTGTGGACAGCGAAGGCAGAGGTTATGTGGGTCTTTCAAACTCATCCCCATTTGAGACAGCAAGCGCCTTGTACCGGTTCCCAAACGAAGTCGAGAACCCGTTCATGGAAGCATTCGCCAGTTTCTTTGGGGACGAAACGGAACTGACATACCATCGAGCGATCTTTCAAAGTCCTTTGAAGCTTTACTTCCTTGCTTATTATGGTAATGAAAGGCTTCTACGTAAAGAGATTCTGAAGGACTCCCTGCGCGGAAAGGATTACTTCAGGCTGTCGGAAGTTATCGATGATACGCTGTTCTCTATTTGCAGAGAAAATTATAGAAAGTGGATTGAGTTCGACGACGGAGAAGTCCTTGTTTTTCCCTTTCAAAACATTCTAAAAATCGCCTTTGGTCTACCAAAGATAAATGAAAACATCGACCGTTCTATAACTATGGAGCTTTCAAGGTTGTTCAGGATCGAGGTAACAAAACAGTGTGACGTTCTCAGAAACTCGAGTGTAACTCCCGACATGAATATCTCGAGACCGGTTGCAACTGTTTTCGAGATAGATCTAGTAGACTCAAAGCCAGTATACGAAAGGCTTGAAGCATTCTACAAATACTACTCGAAATTCATATCTGAAACGATAGAAAGCATGTTGAGATTCATTCATACTGATTTTCCGCTGAGCAAATAGGTGGTGTGATTTGGCAAGGCAAACGCTTAAAATGTTCTATCCGATATCGATAAAGAATATTCGAAAGTTGAAGGCCGGAGACTTGATCGAATATACTGGTCAAGTTCTTCTTGCAGATGAAACTACTGTCGACAAATATAGAACGTACGAGAGACTGGAAGGTACACCGTTTTACAATCTTTCGAGAGAGCTCATTCTTTTCTGTACTCCATCAGAAGGGAGACTCAGCTCAGATTCAGTGAAGATTGATCTCGATGATCTTGAGTATCTCTTTATGTCGGGCATAACGGCGACCGTTGGGCTCAATGTCGAGGAGGAGGAAATAACGGCTTTGTACAAACGTTTCTCAAGAGTCAACCTCTCTCTATGCAATCGGACATCTCTATATCCGGTCGATTTGAATGAACCCGTTCCCGACGAAGTAGAATGCGGTATGAGTATATCGCTGAAAGATGTGCTTCTCTATGTCGATATTTCGAGTCGGGGGACGAAGTTTGGCAGTGAGGAAGATGGCTGACTTTAAGACACACATATACTGGGGTATCGCTTCCTACCCGATATTCACCTTGCTTTCACTGAGTGCTATCGAGCTCTTGCCAGTCCAACAGCTTCAGGATAGTAGCTTGATAGGTTCTGGGTACCTTCTCTATGTCCTTGGAAGCGATCTGCCCGACATAGATTCGAAAAGCGCGTTGATAAAGAGAATTATCGAAATACTAATCGCAAGCTTTGTTGCTTCTGCTCTTTACATTTCCATAATTTCGCCCAGGGTTCAGCCATTCCTGCTTTCCAGGCTTCCTTCACTGCCCGTGGCAGTTACGCTTTCCTTTTCACTTGCCATTATTTCCGGACTGGTTGTATCCAAACTGACAAACCTTCTCAGTCACAGAGGCTTCTTTCATACAGTATGGGGAAGTCTTCTATATGGGCTGGTAATCGAAAGTGTTGTGATTTTCAAACTGGAATCGTTTGGCGGTTCAATGAATCATACGGAGACAATCTTTCTGGGTATAGCCGGTTCAAGCGGCTACTGTCTACATCTGCTTCTTGATAAAATCCACGGGGTCAAAAGAACACGAAGATCCGACCCCGGGCAAGAGAGTAATACCATTCTGTAACTTCCGCCTGTTCCCGAGAAATTTCCGATGCTGCCAAAGATTGTCTTTACTTAATTATCGAACAGGGGCAGTTTAAAGCCCTCTTTATCGAGTCGTTCTATCAGTTCTTTCTGGAGTAGGACTGCCTTCTTCAGTTCTATTTCTGCCCGTAATAAGCATCTTTGCCGTGCTTCCGGAAATAGTGTTTGTTCATTATATACTCAGGAAGCACTTGCGTTTCCCCTTTGATCAAAAGCGTCAGGCATGCCATCTTTGCAATTTCCTCTAGAATTATGCTGTTCTTAACGGCATCCTTCACATCTTTTCCCCAGGTAAAAGGTGCGTGACCGGCTACCAGCACTCCGGGAGTTCTTTGGTAATCTCTAGTGGAAAAGGTCTCTCCTATTATCTTACCCGTATTTAGTTCGTAATCGTTTTCGACTTCTTCAGCTTTCAGAAATCTCGTGCAGGGCACTTCTTTGTAGAAGTGGTCTGCATGGGTCGTACCAAAGCATGGAATACTCCTACAAGCCTGCGCCCAAGCTGTTGCCCAGGTTGAATGAGTGTGAACTATTCCGCCTATTTCACGGAAGGATCTGTAGAGAAAGATGTGAGTCGGTGTATCTGAAGAAGGTTTAAGGCGACCTTCCACTACTCTTTCTTCGAGATCGACAACCACCATGTCGTCCGGCGAAAGTACGGAATAGTCTACCCCACTGGGTTTAATAACAACTAGACCTTCTTCTCTAGATATTGCGCTGGCATTTCCCCAGGTAAGCTTTACCAGTCCAGACTCACAGATAGCGATATTAGCCTTGTAGACTTCCTCCTTAAGCTTATTCAGCATATTCTCTTCCTTTCACATTCAGCGTGAGCAATTTCCATGACAGAGCTAAGGTCAAAGCTTCTTCAGTTTGTAGTATATTTCATTGTATCTAAGTTCCTTTTTGAACTCCCTAATGTCTGTATTTTCATCTATCACGACGATTTCAATCCCGAACATCTCACAAAGATCTTCAAGCTGTTCTGTGGTGACCGTGTAACTCATGCTTGAATGATGTGCCCCACCGGCCAGAATCCAGGCTGTTGCGGCAGTTGATAAATCAGGTTTCGGAATCCATAGGGCCCTTGCTACAGGCAGTTTGGGCATCGCTACCTCCTGCTTAACAACATCCAGCTCATTTACGATCATTCTGAATCTATCTCCGAATTCGACGATACAGGCCTGAACAGCGGGTCCCGCTTTCGCATTGAACACTAGCCTTGTCGGAGGTTCCTTACCTCCTATCGATAGAGGATGGACTTCTAAAGAAGGAGTACCGTCGGCTATCGATTCACATACCTCGAGCATGTGTGCCCCTAACTCCTTCACGTTTCCCGGTTCAAAGTGATATACGTAGTCTTCGATAAATGATGTTCCTTTATCGATGCCTTCGGCCATTACCTTCATGATTCTTACAAGGGCAGCCGATTTCCAGTCTCCCTCTCCTCCGAAGCCGTAACCGTCCCTCATAAGTCTTTGGACTGCTATCCCCGGAAGCTGTTTCATTCCGTGAAGATCTTCAAATGTAGTTGTGAACGCCTTGAAGCCACCATCTTCCAGAAACCTTCTCAAAGAGATTTCTATCCTTGCGGCTTCGCGAACTGAAGCCTGAAATTCTTCTTCAGAGACCGTCGATTTCACAACGGGATACTCTTTCAAGTATTCCTTAACTAGTTCCTCTGCTTCGCTTTTTTTCACTTTCTTGAAGTATCCTTCTATGTAATCTCCGACCGCAAAGCCATGGATTTCGTAACCGAAGTCGATCTGGGCGTCTACCTTGTTTCCTTCGGTAACGGCAACGTCCCGCATATTGTCTCCCAATCTTGCGACCTTGAGTCTATGTGCTTCATTCCAGCCTAGAGCCGCCCTAAGCCAGTCTTCAAGCTTTGCAATGACAGCCTTGTCCGTCCAGTGTCCGGCAATTACCTTGCGCTTCAGTTCTAGCCTTGTGGAGATGAATCCGAACTCCCTTCCCCCGTGAGCAGATTGGTTCGTATTCATGTAATCCATATCGATGGTATCCCACGGTATCTTCTGTTCGAACTGGGTATGGAGATGAAGAAAGGGTTTGTCAACGGATTTCAGACCGGCGATCCACATCTTCGCCGGTGAAAACGTATGCATCCATGCGATCAAACCGATGCATTTGTTGTTGGAGTTCGCTTCATCAATTGTTGCTTTTATCTGAATTGCATCTTTTAGCACGGGTTTCCACATGATTTTTGCTGGGGCAGTTATCTTCTCATTGAGAGCGTTCACTAGCTTTTTAGAGTTCTCTTCGACCTTTCTTAAAACTTCTTTACCATATAGCTCTTGGCTTCCCGTCAAAAACCAAACTTCAAGGCTATCTGTGCTGATGATAATCAGTCCTCCTTTTCGCAAAGAGATTGGTCACCCATGTTTATCCAAAAAGCATTGAAGCTTTAAGGCTACAAATAACGGTAGATTTTTGGAGCGCTTGAGACCAAAATATATTGATGGCTTTCGAGATTTCATTGCTTTGTCGTAACCTATGGATTTAGTTTCGTCAAGCATGAATGATTCTGCACCTCTTAACTCAGCCGACGCTTTGTTTCCGAAATCAATCAAGCCGTCTCATAACTCCCTCACCTGGCTTTGGAACCAGGTCCTCGAATCTGTCTAGGAGATTCATGATTTCCATTTCTTCTAGTGTTCTAGGAGCTGACACGAACAAATCTCATGCACATCTGCTCCCACTTACCTTAGAAAATCAGGAGAGGTTTCGAACATTTTGATTTGTCAATCGCATGAGGCGAAAAACTATATGAAGCTCATGCTTGGCCCGTGAAATTCCACGAATCTAACATGAAGCTAGTCTCCTTACCTTGAGTCAATAGGCTTCATCGAACTCGGCCGTCTTAAACTTTTCAATGTCTTAGTGCGCTAAATGAGAACTTAACAGTTCCGAACAAACGGATCCAGAGTATCTTTTAAGCTCTTCGACCAGCTAGACGGAGACCATTCAGCGATAAATCGATAACGACCTCTCTAAAAAGCCTTCTGTGCATCGGCCGATGACTTTCAGCTACTTACTTCGAGCTTCAAGTTTCCTCAAAAGATCGTTTCCCGTCTCAACTCTTATTGCTGGTATACATTCTCACCGCTTAGACCATCTTCACATAGTCTCCTTGGTTTTCTCGTACAGCTCCCGGAAAAGAGAATACTGTTTCTCGTAGATCTCCCTATGGTTTGGGTCGGGGCTAATCGGATCTCTGAATTTGACCCAGTCTTTGATTCTTTCGGGTTTATCTATGAGCCCAACTCCAAGGCCTGCGAGGAATGCGTCACCGAAAGGCGCCTCAACGAGACTGGATACCTGTCTCATCTTATATCCCGTAATATCGGCAAAGATCTTGTTCCAAACCGTAGATTTGGCCACTCCGCCGACTATCCAGCATTCATCGTCAAGTTTCAATCCAGCCTTGATTCCATTTTCCATGTTGTGCCTCAGTGCGTATGCAGCACCTTCCATGAGAGCCTTGTACATATGCGCTCTTGTGTGAACAAGAGTCACTCCAAAGAAAACCCCCTTGGCAAAAGGATCCCAAATCGGAGAACGCTCACCCATGAAATACGGGAGGACTATTAGTCCATCGCTTCCGGCTGGAATCTTTTCAACTTCCCTATCCAGCAACTGGTAAGGAGACGTTCCAGTTCTTTTTCCGACAGACTCTTCGCTGTCTGCGAATTCATCCTTGAACCATTTTGCAAGAGCTCCCGTGGTTGCCGAGCCTCCAAAAGAGTAGATTCTTTCGGTATCGTGAACCACATATGGAAAACTGACCAGACCAAACGGCATTTCCTTTCCATCGTGGACCGTCCCCCAGCACGTAGAAGTCCCTACCATCGCAACATGTTCACCCTCTTCGAGTGCTCCTGCGGAAAGCTGGGCAACCGGCGCATCTATGCCCCCTGAAACGACTGGAGTTCCTTCGAGCAGACCACACAACTTCGAGCTTTCGGCAGTTACTCTGCCAACGATATCGCTAGACTTCACGATTCTTTCTGGAAGAAGTTCCATTGGTATTCCCAGAGCTTCGCACATCTCCCTGGACCACGTCAATTTCCTTATATCGAAGACGCCTCCAATATTTCCTGCAGAGGAATAATCGATCGCGTCTTCACCCGTAAGCAGATAAACCACATAGTCTTTCGGCGTCACAAATTCATAAGTCTTTTTCCAGACTTCCGGTCTGTTGTCTCTGAGCCACATGATTTTTGTGAAGCCGTAATAAGAATCTACATAGTTTCCCGTTATTGAGAAGATTTTCTCCTCAGGAATGTTTTCCTTCACCCAGCTTGTCTGAGCGGTCGCCCGTCGATCCATCCAGATCAGGCATGGATGTAGTGGCTTCATCTCTCTATCAACGGGAATGCCGGATCCACCGTAAAGGCCACTGATAGCTAATCCGGCGATTTCCTTCTTTGTAACATCCGCTTTTTCAGCAACTTCCCTTATTGTGTCGAAAGCGGCCTTTGCCCAGACATCTGGCCATTGCTCGGCCCAATTTGAACCTGGCTTTATTACGTCGTACTCCCTTTGAGCTTCTAAGAGGACCTCTCCTCTTTCATTCACCAGTACGCTCTTCGTCCCCTGAGTTCCAATGTCACATCCGATTAAGTACATACATATCACCTTCTAGATTTCGTCATTTTCATGCCTTAACCAAGATTGTATCTCATCCAATCCAGGTTCGCCGGAACCGAACACTTCGCCTTCCTTCCAGGGTCTTACAGACCACTTTCCAGCGAGAACTCGATTACATTTGCCGACATCGGATCGAGTTTAAGGAACATCTCCGTAGAACAGTTATCTAACACCTTTTTTTGAACTCTTATTCGATCTGGATTGTCAAAATCGTTCATCTCATCGGGAGCGGAACCGGTCAGCACATTTAGAACCGCCCTCTTCTTGACCTCGATTCCCGATAGATCCAGACGTACTTCCTCTTCCCTTTGGTAGTAGTTAATTAGCGCGACGCTTAGAACTTGTTTCTCTTCGTCATAGGTTGCCGACCCGTCAACATAAGGTACGCCGCTCAGCTTGAAGCTGTTTCGTCCCTCAACGAAGGTTCTCGTATTGATGTCGTAGGTATCGCAGTCTACCGCCATGTTTAGTCTAGTTCTACCGGTGTGATTAACGAAGAGGTCGAAAGCATGGTAAATGGGAGTGAGAACCATTTCATCTCCCTTCGTTTTTATCATGCCCAGAGCGTTTACCATCTGAGCAAGATTGGCCATTTGCACGGTATCGGCCATTCTATGCATGACCACAAAGATTCCCGCCGCAAAGAGGCCGTCCTTCAGGGCATAGGGTTCTTCAAGTAGAACGATGCCCTTGTCCATGCCTTCCTTTTCCGCGCTTATCTTGTACCATACATTCCACTCGTCAAAAGAAATCTTCACATGATCGAGGCGCAGGTGCTTTATCAGCGCTTCGAGTAGTCTCAGTCTCTGTTCGCAATAGTAGACGGAGGCTACTGTTCCAAGATAATCATCGGACCCGTGATATTCGTGGATCGAGATGTAATCTATCAAATGCCCCGCGTGTTTCAAAACCGTCAGATCCCAGTTGGGGTCGTCTGCACCGACTGCTATCACCTTTATTGATCGATCTACGCCCTTCATGAACTGGGTGTACTGACGAAGTTTCTCGGCGTATTCAGCCGCACTGCAATGACCCACCTGCCACGGTCCGTATACTTCGTTCCCGATTCCCCAATACTTTACACCGTAAGGTTCTGGGTGACCGTTTTCTTTCCTCATTCTGGAGTACTTCGTAGGGGTGTCCAGATTACAGTATTCTAGCCAGGAGATCGCCTCGTCGAGAGTAGCGGTTCCCAAACTGACTGCTAGGTAAGGCTCGGTGTCAATCTCTCTGCAGTACTGTATGAACTCATCTGTACCGAATCTGTTTGATTCCACACCTCCCCAAATGTAGTTCGGGAGCTGGGGACGCTTCTCGAGAGGGCCGATCCCGTCTTCCCAGTGATAGGCAGACACGAAGTTACCGCCGGGCCATCTAAGAATTGGGCACTTGATT
>NZ_JFHJ01000700.1:0-5515 GCF_003666285.1 Mesotoga sp. HF07.pep.5.2.highcov
ATCACTATCATGACCTCTGCAGGCAAGTTGGCCCTGAAGAGCTCCGGAAAACGAAGATCGTAACAGATGTTCAGAGAGAAGTGTATGTTTTTCATCTCGAAAGAGAGATTAGTGTCACCGGGGCTGTAAACGATATTCTCCCCTCCGTACGAAAATAACTTTCTCTTCCGGTAGATCAAAGGCTCCGAACCCGGGGCGAGAAAAGCCGCGCAGTTGTAGAACTTCGAGTTTCTTCTGTCTATAAAGCCGTAAACTGCCGGAATACCCCAGTGATCTACCTGCTTTCTGAAGAAACCACACGCATCTTTCACGTAAGCTCTTTCGGCGTTATTAGTGAACCCGCTCAAGGTAGTTTCGGGAAAAACAATTAGCTCAACACCTGCCTCCGAGGCCCCGGCGAAAACTCTTTCGATTATCTTCATGTTGATCTCTGGAGACTCCCATACTATGTTGAGAGGAACGCCGCCTATTCTCATCTATTCTCCTCCACTGCAAGATCTATTACCCTCGAAAGGACCCTAGCCGAGACTTCCGCCTCTACCGCAGGTCTCTCTTCTCCCGGACCAATCTGTTCGGGAATGCACGGTATATGTACGAACCCGGCAGGGATGTTTATGGCTCTCTTCGTGAGAAAGTCCATACACCTGTAAAAGAGGTAGTTACAGACAAATGCGCCTGCCGAGAAAGACTTCTCGATGGGAAGACCCTCGTCCTTAAGTTTCGAGACGATCCCGTCGACCGGAAGCCTCGAAAAGTATGCGTCGGGCGAGGCAGGAATTATCTTCTCACCGGTCGCAATGAATCCGTTGTTGTCTGGAGTCGCGGATTCCTTCCAGTTGATCGCAATCTTCTCTGGAGTAACGAGAGATCTCCCGGCCGCCTGGCCGACCATGATCAACGCCTCCGGGACGTTGTCTAGGAGCCGCAGCTCCAGTCGAGAAAAGCAGTCGTCGAAGACCGTTGGGAGGCTCATGAGCTCAATGCCTTCCCTGATATCCGCTAGAAGCTCCACGACTATCTGCGAAGCGTTTATTTTACTTCCCCCGAAGGGGTCGAAATGGGTCACGAGTATCATCTTTTACACCTCTCATTCCCTATAATTTTAGCATCATAAGGAAGTCGAGAATGAAAAGCCGTCATTCTGGTAGAATGATTCTGAAAGGGGTGATCTAGTTGAAGAAGCTGAAGCTTGAGGATCTCTACAAATACTCCGCTGTGGGCGATCTTCACATCTTTCCCGATGGGGAAAACTTTGTCTTTGTAAGAAAGACGATGAACAAGAAGGAGAATCAGTACGAAAGCAACATCTGGTTGGGCAACATGAAGAATGAAGAAGTCCGTCAGCTGACCCGGGGCGGGAAGGACGGTTCTCCCGTCGTAAGTCCAGACGGCAAGAGCATTCTCTTTGTCTCGAAGAGAGACAAGGAGGCTAAAGGAACCGGGCTTTATCTTCTGCCTCTTGAGGGCGGTGAAAGCAGACTGGTGAAGACTCTTAAAGGAGGATTCTCCTCTGTCTCGTGGATCGATTCGGAGACGATTCTCTTCATAACGAAGCATGCCCCCGGGGAAGATCCCGAGAAGATCGAAGAAGACGAGCCGCCAGAGAAGAAGGTTTACAAAATAGACAGAATACCATTTGTCTCTAACGGCGCTGGATTCACCGAGAACAGAGTGGGCCATCTATATAAGATGAAACTCGAAAATGGAAAGATGGAACCGATTACGGCCGTCGGAGGTGATATCGAAAGCATCGTTTTATCTCCCGAGAGAAAGAGCGTCGCGGTAATAACAACCGAAGACAGGGAGAAGAGGCCGATATGGAGCAGTCTATACCTCCTCGATTTGCAGAGTGAAACTGCGAAGAGAATCGGTGACGACAGTCTCTCTTTCTATCATTGCGAGTGGTCAGACGTTAGCGAACTCTTCGCCGTCGCGACAGACTTCAAAAAGGGCTTCCCAACCAATCCCTTCATAGTCCACGTTGATCTGGAATCCTTCACTCTTACTACTCTTGCCAGGGAAATGGACCTGTACTTCGGCAACAGCCTGAACAGCGATGTGAGGGGTGTCTCGCCAAACACTTCCATGAAGGTTGTAGAAGGAAAGCTCTATTCGCTGGTAACTGCCGGGTCGCAGATAAAGCTGATTTCTATGGATAAAGAAGGAAAGGTAGAGGAAATCGCTGTCTCTTCGGGGAGCATAGACTGCTTCGATGTTGCAGGCGAGGAACTTCTCCTTTCAGAGATGACCACGACAGAGCCACTGGAGATCTACTCTCTTGTCAAAGGCAAGAAGAAGAAACTCACGAGCTTCAACTCGTGGATGAAGGGTATCAAGCTGTCGAAGCCGGAGAGCTTCGAAGTGGAGGCCTCAGATGGGCAAAAGATCGAAGGCTGGATAATGAGGCCGGTAGACTTCGAGGAAGGGAAGAAATACCCGGCCGTAGTGGAGATCCACGGAGGGCCAAAGACGGCATACGGCGGCGGATATATACATGAGTTTCAGACTCTGGCCTCCGAAGGATATGCAGTTATCTACTGTAACCCGAGGGGAAGCGCCGGTTACGGAACCGACTTCGCCGATATAAGGGGGCATTACGGGGAAAGGGATTTCGAAGACATAATGGAAATCGTCGAGTACGTGATAAATGAGTGCGATTTCGTCGACGAGGAGAGGCTCGGTGTCACCGGGGGCTCATACGGCGGCTTCATGACAAACTGGATTGTAGGACATACTGACGCCTTCAAGGCGGCCGTCTCCCAGAGGTCTATCTCGAGCTGGATTTCCTTCTTCGGCACTACGGATATAGGATATTTCTTTGCAAGCGACCAGACCGGAGGCGATTTCTTCGACAACCTCGAGGGTTATCTAAGGCAGTCACCTCTAATGTCGGCGCCCAACGTCGTCACTCCTATTCTTTTCATTCACTCCCTTGAAGATTACAGATGCTGGGTCCCCGAAGCGATGCAGTTTTTTACTGCGTTAAGATATCTAGGCAAAGAGGCCAAAATGGTGCTTTTCCCGAAGGAGAACCACGAGCTTTCCAGAGGCGGCCTTCCCATACACAGAGAAAAGCGTTTGAAGGCAATACTGGAATGGTTCGATTCCCATCTGAAGATATGAGCCGTTGATGGAAAACAAGAAGGCAGGAAACATCCACGTAAGATTCGCCTCAATCGATGACAACGAAAAGCTCCTCAAGATCGAGCGAGAGTCGGCTCAGGAGGGGAGCATCTGGCTAGTTGCATTCAGAGAGGACTTCTTTGGAAGACTGAAGTACTTCGAAGAAGGTTTCATTATGATTGCCGAAAACGCCTATGACATCATCGGATGTATCGGTGTTGGAATCGACAACCTGATCGTCAACGGAGAGATCAAAAAGGGCATATATCTCTTTGGGCTTCGGACGAACCCGCAATACAGGCTGAAAGTCGCCCGCTGGCTGAAGTCGATCATTCAGGAACTGCAGAATCTTCTTGGCCCCACGGATTTCGATTTCGGATATGCCTCGGTTAAGGCCGACAACACCGCCTCGAAGAAGATTCTCGAGCACATGGGTTTCTCCACTACGGCGACTCTGGACTTCTACGCCTGCCCGGTTAGGAAGACCTCTCAGGAGAAGTCGGTTTTTGTGGAAAGGGAGGTCGACCTGGAAACGATTTTGGACCTTTACAAACCTCTCGAGAAGGATCATGACCTTCTTCTTCAAGGTACTAAGGCCTTCGAAGTGATGGTTACAGAGAGGAGATTGAGGTTATTCAAGACTGAAGGTGCATACGCCCTGGTTCTCGACACGAGCGGCGAGCAGGACTTTGGAATCACACGCCTTTCAAAGGGGTTGAGGGCCTTTCAACTGCTCGCTCAGGGGACTATTTCACCGCTGGTGAGGATCCCGAAAATGAACGAGCGATTGAGGTCCTGGGACGTTCTTCTCTTCGGCTGGGAAGATATCCGAAGCGCGCGAAAGATCGTAAGAAAGATCCATAGATGCGCCTGGGAAGAGGGCATAACGCTGATAAACTTTTCGAGGGACAGGAGCCTCGGGAGTATGAAGGGTGCGGTAGGTCCTCTCAGTTTCAGGATTCCCTTTGAGATAATGATCTATGAGAAAAACAGCATAAATAGAGGAAGCAGACCTATAATAAGAACTCCGACGATATAACTTGAAAATTCTTTTTTCGGATGAACTGAAGACTTGGTAAATGAGAGGCCGGGTCGGAAATGCTTAGACCCGGCCTTAATATCTATGGATGAGGTGCCTTCACTACCAGAACGCGCAAAGTCTCTTCTCCGGTGTTGACTATTCCGTGCGGTATCATTTTCGGACTGTCTATGATGTCATCTTTCATTACTTCATGCTTATCTCCGCCGATAGTGATTATTCCTCTACCGGCGAGCACCAGTATGAAAACATCGACAGGTGTCTTGTGCTCGGCCAACTCCATCCCCTCGGCTATGTCAATGACGACCGCCTGCGCATTCTCTCTGTCGTAGATTATCCGGCCCTTTAGTCCGGGTCTGTCAAGTGCAACTTTGCCCTTTTCAATTGAGCTCTTCACCAACTTCATCACCTCGCCTCTAATGTTAATACTATCTTAGCAAACCGAAGAGCCCCGATCGGTAACATATGTTACCGTATCATAGGACTTCGCTCAGGAATAGCGAGAGAGCCAGAAGCCCGAGGACTACTACCCAGCCAATTATCGTAACCCTAACAGCCTTGCCCGCCTTATTCGCTTCCCACCAGGAGCGCGGTTCTATCCCCTGAAGTCTGAACGTTATGATTGAAGCGAGGTTTATACAGACAATGTTGACGAAGAACAGGAGTATCGCTCCGGAGAATCCGTCGATATTTCCGCTTCCGAGGAGCAGCCCTGCCGCAGCCAGCGGCGGCATAAGCGAAACGGCTACCATAACCCCAATGAGCGAAGTGGATACCCCAGAGCTGATCGAAAGGGCAGCAGCCGTTCCCGATGCGAACGCCAGCACAATGTCGCCCAGGTTGGCCACTGTTCGACTGGTTATCTCGTTAGTAGTGTAATCTAGTCTGAATAAGAGCCCGAAAACAAGAGCAAAGGCAAAGCCCAGCCCGATACGGATCAGATTCGTTCTCACTGACTTTGCGAGAAGTCCGAAGTCTCCGAGCGTCGTTGCAAAGGACTGCGCGACGTTTGGCCCTAGCATCGGAGCGATCACCATCGCCCCGATGATTATTGCGGGGCTGTTTCTCACAAGGCCTATCGTAGCTACGATGGCCGACAATACTATCATCGCTATATCTACCGCGTCGTTCGAGATCATCTCCGAGATGTCGTGATAAAGCTCTTCTCTGCTTATCCGCTTGAAGATTTCCTTCTCGGGCTTCTTCTCCTCTTCCGTAGCCTGTTTCTCTTCTTCTTTTTCCTCTTCTTGAGCTCTTGGAAGCGAGGCTTCTACCTGAAAGAGTATTGCCCTGAAGGATTCATCCTGGGTGAAGCGCTGCTCGAGAGAGTCGAGGATTTTCTCGCTGTTCTCG
>NZ_JFHJ01000067.1:0-1922 GCF_003666285.1 Mesotoga sp. HF07.pep.5.2.highcov
GCAAGCGCCAGTATCTTCGTCTGCCAAAGCTCTTCCGATGTCTTAACCGTCCAGTAGTCGATTATCGATTTCTCTTCCAGCATTTCCTTCAGATCTTTTTCGGGGTCGGAACCTGAGAATACTTCTATCAGTCTTTCGGCCATCTAATCACCATCCCGTAGAGAGACTGTGGCATAATTGTCTTGCTCGCCAAGAATATATTACACCTGCAAATAAGAAGAGAAGGCATCGGATCAGGGAGGTTGGAGTGTTATATCTTTTGCTGGCGATACTTTCCAGTTCCTCCATAGCAATGATTTTCAAAGTGACGGAGGGAAGAAGCTACAACAGGCTCGCGGTTACGACGTTCAATTACCTGAGCGCGTTCTTGGTAGCGCTCGTCATGATAGCGGTTGAAAGACCTGCCGTAGGTCCCGGCGGGGGATCTCCGGCTGAAGTCATAGTGAAGGGAGAGCGTCTTTTCAGCCTCACCAGCAGCGTAGTCTGGGGTTTGTCTTTGGGACTCGTTTCCGGCCTCTTCTTCTTTCTCTCCTTCATCTTTTATCAGAAGAGTGTCTGGGAAAGCGGGGCAAGCCTTTCGGGAGCCTTCGGAAAGCTGGGGATTCTAATACCCATGATTCTTTCTTTGCTAGTCTGGAAGGAGTATCCGGAAGCGCTGCAGTGGGTCGGGATCGGCCTTGCCATCTTCTCGATCGTACTCGTAAACAACCCCTTCGGATCGGGGAGGCAGAATTTCAAGGCCGCTTTAATCATGTTGTTCATTACCGGCGGACTGGCCGAATTTATGAACAAGCTGTTCCAGAACTACACCGTCAGCGGATACAAGAATGTCTTTCTCTTCAGCGTCTTTGCAAGCGCATTTTCGATAAGCGCGTTCTTTCTGAAGAGGTCCGGTAAGTCTTTCCGTAAGAAGGAAGCAATCATAGGACTGATCGTGGGACTGCCAAACCTCTTCTCATCCTTCTTTCTCATAATGGCCCTCGAAGAAATGAAGGGTTCCGTGGTCTTTCCCGTTTACAGTGCCGGAAGCGTTGTGATGATAAGTCTTGGAAGCCTTATGTTCTTCGGTGAAAAGCTCAAGAAGCTCGAGATGATATCCTTAGGCATGGTGCTGATTTCCCTTATTATAATAAACATATGATATCTCTTTGGATTAAAACAACGTCGAGGTAGTATTGAGACAATATCAGTCAGTGGAGGTGCGTCCCGTGTTACACAGAATTGGAAGAGACAGAGTAGTGTACGATATGTCGCCTGAACACAAGCCCGTTCTGGAAGTCAGCCCGGGGGATACTGTAATAGTGGAGACGGAGGATTGCTTCTGCCACCGGATCGTCTTAGAGTCACAGACCGTCGGAGGAGACTTCGACTTCACTCATGTGAATCCGGCTACCGGGCCCATCGCCGTTAAGGGAGCGATGCCGGGTGACACGATAGTAGTCAGTATAGAGAGCATAGAGCTTGACAGTCAGGGCGTTGTCGAGACCTGTCCCTTCTGGGGCCCGGTTAGCAATGTCTCCAGGGAGTGCGTTACCGAAATCGTCAAGATTGACGGCAATTTCATGTCGTTTCTGGGAGAGCGCATCGAAATAAAACCTATGATAGGCGTAATCGGAAACTCTCCGGCCGAAGGTTCCGTTTCCTGTACAACTCCGGGAAGTCATGGCGGAAACCTCGACACAAAAGATATTGCGGCCGGTTCGAGAGTTTATCTTCCGGTCTTCGTGAAGGGGGGGAATCTCTCCCTCGGCGACGTTCATGCGAGGATGGGTGATGGTGAAGTCGGCGGCACAGGAGTCGAGATAAGGGCCCTGGTGAGGCTAAATGTAGATATAGATAAGATGCCCGTTGAAAGTCCCACCGTCGAAACCGAGGAGGCTTTCTACCTCTTGTTCAGCGCGAAGACTCTGGAAGAGGCGAGC
>NZ_JFHJ01000177.1:0-4411 GCF_003666285.1 Mesotoga sp. HF07.pep.5.2.highcov
ATATACGACCTGACCAAAGGAAGAATTGTTTATCGTAAAAGGATAGACAAAGGAGGAGAAACGAATTGAAAGTCCGCGCTTCGGTCAAGAAGAGATGTGAACACTGCAAAGTGATAAGACGCAATGGCAGAATAAGAGTCATCTGCGAAAAAAATCCAAAGCACAACCAGCGTCAGGGTTAAGGAGGGATATAGATGGCACGTATCCTTGGTGTTGAACTTCCTAATAACAAGAAGACTTTCGTTGCCCTGACCTATATCTATGGTATAGGTTATACAAGATCGAACGAGATTCTTTCAGGAACGGAAATCGATGGCAACAAGAGAGCAAAAGACCTGACTGACGAAGAAGTTAGTAAAATTGCGAAGTACATAAATGAGCATTACAAGGTTGAAGGCGAGCTCAGAACTGAAGTCGACAGGTCGATTAAGAGACTAATCGAGATAGGAAGTTATAGAGGTTACAGGCATAGAAACGGGCTTCCGGTACGCGGTCAGAAGACGCATTCAAATGGGAGGACCAGAAAGGGTTCTAGAGCCAGTAAGATTCGTAAGAAGAGCTAAACGGGAGGTAAAAGTGAATGGCAAAGAGACCAGCAGCCAAGAAAAAAAGGAAACTGACAACTGATAGGGGAGTAGTACATATAAAGTCCTCTTTCAACAACACAATAATTACGTTGACTGACTCAGAAGGGAACACTCTTATGTGGACGTCAGGTGGAACCGCCGGATACTCCGGATCGAAAAAATCAACACCCTATGCGGCTCAACTGGGCGCAGATAAGATTGCTAAAGAGGCCATCAAGCTAGGGATCACGAGAGTTGGAATAGAAGTCAAGGGCCCAGGTTCTGGAAGGGAAGCTGCAATCAGGACAATTCAAGCGGCAGGTCTTACTGTGGAGACGCTCAAAGATATCACGCCACTGCCTCACAACGGTTGCAGACCACGCAGAAGAAGAAGAGTCTGATTTAGGAGGGAGTTGAATGGCCAGATATACAGGACCAGTGTGTAAACTTTGTCGTCGTGAAGGATTTAAGCTGTATTTGAAAGGTGAAAGATGTTTTTCGCCAAGGTGTTCTCAGGTGAAGAGGCCAGTCGCCCCTGGACAACACGGAGCCTCCACTAGAAAGCTCACCCAATATGGCATGCAGTTGAGATCTAAACAGGTTGTAAAGAGGATTTACGGTGTTCTTGAAAGGCAGTTCAGACGATATTTTGAAGCGGCTTTGAAAAAGAGCGAAGAAACGGGAAGTGCTCTGATGAAGATTCTTGAATCAAGACTTGACAATATCGTTTTCAGAATGGGATTCGCCTCGAGCAGGAGACAAGCAAGACAGCTGGTTAACCACGGACACGTTCTTGTTAATGGTAGAAGGGTGAACAAGCCTTCCTTCAATTTGAGAGTCGGTGACATCGTGGAGATCAAAGAGAAGAGCAGAAGTGTTTTACCGATCAAAGAAGCGGCAGAAGCTGCAAAAGAGAGAACAGCCTATCCATGGGTTGAGGTAGACTACGAGACATTTAGAGGTACCTACCTGAGATATCCTGTAACTGAAGAAGTAGAGATTCCAGTTGATCTGCAGTCGATTATTGAGCTCTACTCCAAGTAAATCCGATTCTTACCTTCTTGGAAGGAGGTGTGTGCCCGAATTCTGGGCGAAACAATGTTGACATCAATAATGCCAAAAAACTTGCGAATTGAAGAAGAAAGAGAGGATGATAACAGCTATTTTACAAGATTCATCCTTTCTCCAATGGAAAGAGGATATGCCACTACTATCGGGAACTCTCTTAGGAGGGTTCTCCTCTCATCGATACCGAGTATGGCAATCACAAGACTAAAGATACCTGGTAAATATCACGAATACGACGTTATTGACGGAGTAAAGGAAGATATTCTCGAAATAATCCTTAATTTCAAGAAAGTCCAGTTAAAACCCGCACTTGAATTCTCTGATGCGGTGAAACTCACACTCGAGACAGCGGGACCAGGAGTCATTACAGCCGGCGATATTAAAACTCCTACTGGGGTAGAGGTAGTCAACCCGTCTCAATACGTAGCTACTCTGAACACAGATTCAGTTATTTATATCGAGCTTTTCGCTGAGATTGGACGAGGGTTTGTTCCCGTGTCGGAAATGGAAATAGAGCACGACGTTGAGATGATTTACATCGATGGGATCTTCAGCCCTGTGTTAAAAGTCAACTTCCAGGCCGAGAACGTCCGGGTTGGAAAGAGAACAGACTATGACAAGCTTATCTTGGATGTGTGGACCAAGAAATCGATAACCCCTTCTGATGCGCTTTTGAGAGCAACTGACATACTTATCAGGCACTTCGAGGTCTTCTCCAACGGTCTAGGCCAGCCGGCTCAAGGTCTTACAAGCTCAGCGCTCAAGCAGGAAGAAGAGGAAATCATTTCTGAAGAAGCGGAAGTCACTGACGAAACCCCCCAGGTGGAAGAGCAGGACTCGAATTCCCTTGGAGCGAAGAAGGTTGAGGAACTCGATCTTTCCGTCAGATCCCTTAACTGTCTCAAGCGCGACAAGATCAACACAATTGGTGATCTTCTCGACAAGAGCGAAGCTGATCTTCTGAGGATCAGGAACTTCGGAGAGAAGTCCATGCTGGAAGTTGTAAAGAAACTGAGGGATAAGTTCAACATCGTACTCAAGAAAGAATGATTTTGAGGAGGCCTATTAGCTATGCGCCATAGAGTCAGTGGAAGCAAACTAAATATGCCCCACAGCCAGCGAGTCGCTTTAATGCGAAATCTGGCCAGGGAGCTTTTCGAACATGGAACAATCGTTACTACAGTCACTAGAGCAAAGGAACTAAGACCCTTTGTTGAAAGTATTATTACTAAGGCAAAGAAGGCTTCTCTACTTTCAATCGAGATTTCTTCTAAGGGCCCTGACAGTGCAGAAACACAGGTACTGAAGTCAAAGAACCTTGCTTTGCATCGAGAGATAAACAGGAACTTCAACGACAGAAAGCTTGTCAAAAAGATCTGTGATGAAGTTGCAGTTAAGTACCACGAAAGAAACGGAGGATACACCAGAATAGTCAAATTAGGTATGAGAAGGGGCGACGCAAGTGAAATGGCCGTTCTTCAGTTAATAGACAACGAAGAAAAACAGGAAAAGAAGCCCGAGAAGAAAGCTGAAAAGAAACAGGACAAAAAGTGATGGCTACCGCAAGGTAGCCATTCTTCGGAGGTGTGGCAATGAAGATATTCCTTGACACGGCAAACATTGAAGACATTCGTGAGGGAATGAAGCTTGGTCTCGTCGATGGCGTGACTACCAATCCAACATTGGTTTCCAGAGAAGCAGTTAAGTTCGAAGACCGAGTTGTGGAGATATGTGAAACGGTTAAGGGTCCTGTATCGGCGGAAGTAACGTCCACTGATTACGAAAACATGGTATTACAGGCGAGAGAACTCGCGTCACTTAATGAGCATGTGGTCGTGAAAATCCCTATGACAAGAGATGGAATGCGAGCAGTAAAGACACTTAGTGGCGAGGGAATCAAGACAAATGTTACCTTAATCTTCAATTCTCTTCAAGCAACACTTGCTGCCAAAGCAGGCGCAACATATGTAAGTCCATTTGTCGGAAGGCTCGATGATATTGCAAGC
Organism: Mesotoga sp. HF07.pep.5.2.highcov; assembly: GCF_003666285.1. Classification (NCBI taxonomy): domain Bacteria; kingdom Thermotogati; phylum Thermotogota; class Thermotogae; order Kosmotogales; family Kosmotogaceae; genus Mesotoga; species Mesotoga sp. HF07.pep.5.2.highcov. Next base: position 3,641 of record NZ_JFHJ01000177.1, read on the forward strand.
AACGGAATGGGAATAGTTGAGGAGATTGTCCAGATATTCGCTAACTACGGTTACAGAGCTGAGATAATTGTGGCAAGCGTGAGACATCCTATGCATGTTCTTGAGGCAGCTCTCATGGGGGCTGACATCGTGACAATTCCCTATGAAGTACTTCTCAAACTATTCAATCACCCGCTCACTGATATCGGAATTGAAAGATTCATGGATGACTGGAAACGCTATCAGAAACAGCAAGGCAAATAAGCTTTGATTTTTTCCGCGTAAGTGGTATATTATTTCTGAAAGAACTTGTAGCTCACCGGAGACAGGTCTTCCATGCTTTCTTACAAATATTGCAAGCTTCATATTCTCTATAATTCCTAAAGATACGGAAGGAGGGTAGGTACATTCTTCCTGTTGTGATTGGATGTACCGTCAAATTTGAGCCCAAGAAAGAAGAAAACGGAAGAAACACCGAACGAACTTGATGAAAATGTCGTAAGTGAGAAGAAGCCGACCAGAAAGAGAACTACTCGAAAGAAGACTGAAGTCGAGAAGCCCGAAAAAAAGGAGGAAACACTTAGCGCTACTTCTAATGAAATCGAAGGAAGCGTGAAAGAAAATGAGGTTTCATTAAAAAGAGATGCCGAAAAGAAGATGGATTCGGAATCTGAGTCTCAGGAATCAACTAGTGAGAGCACTACAGATGAATCGAAGGAGCTTCCCAGAAAGGACAAAGACAAGGATAAAGACAACATAAGGGAAGTCGAAATCGATATCTCACAACTCCAG
>NZ_JFHJ01000062.1:0-2789 GCF_003666285.1 Mesotoga sp. HF07.pep.5.2.highcov
TTCGTCAAAGCAGCAACAGTGCCAAATAACCTTGCAATATTCTCAGTAGAAGAATTCCTGACGAGTGAACCAACATACTTCCCTGCCTGTCTTAGCATGGAAGTTTTCATACTTTCTACAATACCCATGAATAACACCCCCAATAGTTTTTTACTTACCGGTCGGTAAAATACTAGTCCTTCAATACTACATCTATATGTCATTTACAACAAGATTATGCAACATTGTGCTCGAGCATGCAGCTATTCTCCTCGCCAAAAGGATGATGGATAGCAATTCTGCGTTCTATAAAAGAATTCATTTAGATTGAGATATAATCGTGACTTCATACCCACAAAAGACTCTTACTGAGGTGAGGCTTTCAATAACAAAAAACATCAAGACAATTTGAATCAGCCCTGGAAATACCGGCGTAAAGCATCATAATTTAACCTACTCAACAGGGCGTCACAATACGCACATCATGTTATATAATTGATGCTTCCATAAAGGAGGTGGTGTATATGGCAGATAGCTTTGATTGTTTCCTTAACCCCATGGTTCTTACACCGCGCTTCTTTTGGAATCTAATTGCTGAAACGCGATTTCTTCCGATTATTCAACCACGGCGGTAAGAACCCGTGGTTTTTTCTTTCTTTAAACAGTCTCGAATAATTGGAGGTAATAGGGTGTCTCACAAATCAAATAGCATGGATGATATCCATAATCTTTCTCAAAGAGCGATGGTGTAGATGATTGTAAATGACCACGAGATTGTAAGTGAGAATCTTAAGGCCGATGGCTGTGTCAAAGTCTCTGTTTCTTGTGTACCATATGAATTCGGAATCAAGGATACCTTCAAGTATTGAATTGGTTCTCTCTATCTCTTCCCTTAGCTGGTACCTCAATGAGTGAAGCTTTTTCAGTCCAATTGCCAGCCAACGGAATTGTTTCTGCTTTTCTGTATCTAGACCTCTCCTTCTGTTTATGTCAATAACCGGTATTAAACCGGTCTTCTCGAATATATAACCGTAGAACTGGTTGGAATCATATGCGCTGTCTGCAAGAATGTACTTGAATCCTTTACAGGTGTCTGCCATCTTCGGTGCTACCTTCGAATCGTGTGTCGATCCTCCGGTAATGATCCAGTCGATTATTAGCTTGTTGACCAGATCAAGAGATATGTGCACCTTTCTTCCATACTGCCAGCCTTTGTTCGTCTTCGTCCAGCTGGCTCCCTGGTCTTTATACTTCCCTCTCTTCCTCCTTCTCTGCGCCGTAGAACCTTTACATGACTTGCTCACGAAACGAGTCTACCGCAACTTCTTTCCTTTCGAGCCCTTCCGCATCTGTGAAGAGTGTAGTTGCCTTCTGGACTATTTCATGAAAAGGTAGCTGTCTGGCTCTTCGAGACAAGGTCTGGAATGATGGTATCGTCTTCAACCCAAGATACTCGATATACTCACCATTCCCTTCAAGAAACCCCTTCGCTCCTCGATACGATATCTTCGCAAGTGTCAGCAAAACCAGCAACTTCAATATCGTTATCTCGTCGTACTCTTTGTTCCTTCCTCTCCCTTTCTTTACAGTTCCCTTTACTATGAATTTGTCCAGGTTATCCAGTACCTTAATGATTTCCTTTTTCTCCATCCCTTGTGATAACATCTATTCGGGCCTCCTTTCTAGTTCTTAGTCAATTCAATGGTATCACCATTGAATCTTTTGGAGGCCCTTCTTTTCGAGACACCCTATGGAGGTAAATCATGAATGGTGAGGTAACTAATGTTCAAAAAGGCATGATAGAAGTAAGATCAGAGTCAGGCGAATTCTTCCGCTGTCTTCTCAGAGGAAAGCTTCTTCAAAAGGAAAGAACAGAGAAGAACGTTGTTGCCGTTGGCGACAGGGTGCTTTTCGAAAGGCTTCATAAGGACCAGGGAATGATTACCGAGGTTCTTCCCCGTGACAAGTGTCTTGTCAGGAAAGGGGCAGGCAAAAAAGGTAGACATCTCCATCAGGTTATCGCCGCAAACGTTGATCAGGTTCTTATTGTCGTGGCGATAAAGGATCCTCCTTACCACAAGAACTTGATAGAAAGGTACATTACTGCAGCGAGAGGTTCGAATCTTGACGTGACCATTGTCTTTAACAAAGCCGACCTGGGCCTATCTGAAGAAACGAAGGCAGATATCCAGAAATATCGTGACCTAGGGTACAGAGTCTTTCTCACCAGTACCGTCTCAAATTTAGGGATAGAAGAGGTCAAGTCGGCTCTTCAGGGGAGGTCTTCGGTTCTGGCCGGAAGTTCCGGCGTCGGAAAATCCTCGCTAGTAAACGCGATTTGCAATTCAAACGTTAGAACGGGCGAAGTAAGCGATTCCACACACAAGGGAAAGCATACAACCACTTCCTCTCAGGTGCATCTCCTCCCTGATGAAGGGAGAATCATAGATGTTCCCGGAATGAGAGAGTTTGTAATAAGTGGAACGGAAGGTCTTGACGAAGCATTTGAGGATATACTGGAACTTTCCGCAAAGTGCAGGTTCAGAAACTGCACCCACACCGTCGAGCCGGGATGCGCGGTTCGCCAGGCTGTGGCCAACGGAATTCTCGACGAGAGAAGACTGCAAAACTACTTGAGAATTAAAACTCAAGAGTAAGGCCCCGGTTCTCCGGGGTTTTTCTTTGGTTCTTTGTAATATCGTAAACAGCGTTCAGCTTGTCATCTTGGCAGAGGCTTTAGGAAGTTACTCGCTTTGCTCTCCCAAAAGAAGCATTCTTGAGCCCTCATAATGTCATCCCGTAGAGCCTGC
>NZ_JFHJ01000580.1:0-1466 GCF_003666285.1 Mesotoga sp. HF07.pep.5.2.highcov
AACGGGCTGATCACTTTGCAGTTGCAGTTACAAATGGTCTTTCAAAAACGGCTTTTCCAGAAATCAGGATCTACATCTGGTACCTTCCTATGTTAGTTATGAACAAAATCAAAGACACCAAACGAAGGAGGGAGCGCCATGTATATTGTGTGTGATTTGACGTATGCTGTTTCTGAAAGTAGATCCACGGAGGCTTTGAAAATGATACTTGAGACGCTCTCAAAAAAGTTGCTTCTGGGAGCCCAAGGTGACACGCTTAATATGAGAGCCGAGACGGAAGACACGATTGAAGTTCAGATTATGGCTCTCAAAGGTTCGTGCTCTTTCGAAGAAGTAGTGCCAAGGATCAACGAGTACCTATCATTGATCTCAAGAGCGCTGGAAACGAGTTTTCCAGATTACAGAGTAGTTAGTTCATACATCTATCTAGATGGAGAAGAAACACCCTATCTACTCTGTTGAAGCCATAAAAAGAGGGCCGCGGGCCCTCTTTTTTTGTACGGTTGACAGGATAAAAACACTCCACTATAATCAAAATGTTGATACTTAGAATGGTTCTAAATAAGGAGGTGTTTTATGGAGAAAAGAATTCCTTTGATCGGTGAAGATTTTCCTGAAATGAAAGTGAAGACAACTCACGGTGTACTCAACCTTCCAGAAGAATATAAGGGCAAATGGTTTGTTTTGTTCAGCCATCCGGGCGATTTTACACCGGTTTGTACAACTGAGTTTGTGGGATTTCAGAAGAGATACCAGAAGTTCAGAGAGCTCAACTGTGAACTCATAGGTCTCAGCGTCGATCAAGTCTTCTCTCACATAAAGTGGGCCGAATGGATAGAAGAAACTCTGGGAGTGAAGATTGAGTTCCCAATAATCGCCGATGAAATGGGTGAAGTTGGTATGACTCTCGGTTTGATCCATCCTGCGAAGGGTACAAACACGGTCAGGGCCGTATTCATTGTTGATCCGAAGGGAAAAATAAGGGCAATACTCTATTATCCGCAGGAGCTTGGAAGAAACATGGACGAAATACTTAGAATGGTCAAGGGCTTCCAGGTTGCCGACAAGAACGGAGTCGCGATTCCTGCCGATTGGCCAAACAACGAAATCATCGGCGATCACGTAATTATTCCCCCTGCAGCAGACGTCAAGACTGCAGCAGAGAGAAAGGGCAAGGAAGGTTGCTACGACTGGTGGTTCTGCCACAAGAGCCTTTGACACAGCGATCATGAAATAAATTTAACGGATAGAGGTCGGGACAACCGACCTCTTCTTTTTTTGCTTGCCGCCTCAAACATAGAATCCCGAGCTTAAACCACAAATCTTTTGAAAGACGGGCAGAATAATTGTCTCTAGGTATTCGATGTTTTCTGCGCGTAATTAACTATAGACAATCTAGAATGAGCCTGATCGCACGTGGTTGATCTTGATTGTTCTTTTTCAAAGATGTAAAGTTTGGTATTATA
>NZ_JFHJ01000235.1:0-1462 GCF_003666285.1 Mesotoga sp. HF07.pep.5.2.highcov
ACGACTTTTCGCACTGGGAAGTAAACGGAATCAGGGTAGATGGAAGAAGTATAGAGATAACACACGACTCTCCCAAGAACATAGTGGCAATCTATACTCTCAAGGGATACAGTGTGAGTGTGAACACCGAGCCTTCTGGACTGGAAGTGAAAGTAAACGGAGTCAAGAAGATAGCACCGGCAAGTACGGAAGTCAATCATGGAGACACGGTATCGCTTGAGATAGTAACGCCGCAGGAGAGAGACGAGAGCACAAACGTTGATGGAGTGGACTCAAGATACAGCTTCCTGAAATGGAGTGACGGGAACACATCGAAAGTGCGGACTATCACGGTAACGGGAAATGCATCGCTGACAGCTCAGATGAAGAGCGAATACCTTGTAAGCGTAGGTTCAACGGTAGCGACGATTTCCGGAAGCGGCTGGTATGAAAAGGGAAGCAGTCTCACGCTCACCGCCCCGCAGGTCGAGGGCTTCTCCTTCCTCAACTGGACGGTGAACGGAGAGATAGTCGAAAGTCAGGAACTCTGTATAACAGTAAGTGAGCCTTCGAAAGTCGAAGCCGTCTACGGGCAGATTGGAAAGTACAATCTGACAGTGAATACCTCTCCTGCCGGGCTCGAAATTCTTATAGATGGAGCAAAGAAGAATGCCCCGGCGATTATAGAAGACTGGGAAGGTTCTTCACACAGTTTCGGAATAACCGCTCTCCAGGAGAGAGACGAATCGGATAGAATAGACGGTATAGACAGCAGATACACCTTCTTGAAGTGGAACGACGGAAACACGTCAACGACCAGGGATCTCGTTCTCTCTTCTTCTGTCTCCTATACAGCTCAGATGAAGAGCGAATACCTTGTAAGCGTAGGTTCAACGGTAGCGACGATTTCCGGAAGCGGCTGGTATGAAAAGGGAAGCAGTCTCACGCTCACCGCCCCGCAGGTCGAGAACTACACCTTCACCGGTTGGAATGTCAACGGGGAGACGATAAACGACAACCCACTGGTGATTACAGTCAGCAAACCCACAAAGATCGAAGCCGTTTACAGTGAAATACCTTTCAGGACACTTTCGGTTGGAAGTGAACCCGAAGGACTGAAGATAATCATAGACTCACTTGAATACACTTCGCCCGGAATTATTCAGGCAAGAGAAGGCACTTCCCATACGATAGAGTTCAAAGCTCAGGAGAGAGACGAAAGCTCTTTCGTCTCGGGTATAGACACAAAATATACTTTCAAGTCATGGAACGATTCAAATACTTCAAATCCAAGAACGGTGCTCCTCGATTCGGATAAGAGCTACACAGTCCAGACGGAGACACAGTACCTCGTCGAGACCTCGACACTGCCCGAAGGAGTCGCCAGCATAGATGGCGCGGGCTGGAAAGTAAAAGGCTCTCTTTTTTCTTATGTATCACCTGATTCAATCGGATACGACTTTTCGCACTGGGAAGTAAACGG
>NZ_JFHJ01000669.1:0-36497 GCF_003666285.1 Mesotoga sp. HF07.pep.5.2.highcov
AGAACAGGCCTCACTATTGCCATGTTTGCCGTTGTCATTTTTGTTATTACCCTGATTTCGATAATTCCCTACTCTATGGAACAGATGCTCGTCAAAAGCAGAGATGCAATCTTTGCTGGCTTTGATGTTGGAGCTTTTTCTTTTACTGGTGAAAGTGCAATTACCTTAACTGAACTGAAATCTCAGCTGGAAGTCAGGGAGATTTCGACGGTGTCGGGGATAAACGTTGCGCTGAGAAGAGACGGAAGATATGATGTGGAGCAAGTCTTTGCGCTTGACGATAATTTCATTGACTATAACAGGATGACGGAACTCGATTTCGTTGAAGGGCTTGGGATCTCAGACGTGAAAGACTTGTGGAATTATCTGAGAGACAATTCCGGCACTGTTATAGTTTCAAACAGTGTTTTGCCGGATGTTCGACCAGGGGATGTGCTTGAACTAAGAAGGATAGCAGATCAAAGCGATACCGGAAACGGTGCCGCTGCTTTCACGCAGAAAAAGCTATCTTCAGAGATGATTGATTCAGGCCCTATTTATCTTGAAGTGATAGCAACGATCCCGGAAAACACCATCTCCTTCCTTAATGGACTGCTCATTTACATAGGGAATACTCCTGCGGAGTTGACAGGCAGCAGTGCCGCGAGACATTTCCTTTTCAACCTTTCAGGAGACACCGAGGTAGAGAAAAAGGCAAACTTCGATTCGCTTCAGGATAAGATATCATCTAGAAGTCCTTTTCTTCTATACGTAGATGACATAATGAACCTGACCTCAACAATGTTGCAAGGGACAATAAGCATTCTAAGGTCTTTTCTGTACTTCGGAATGCTTGTCGGCATAGTTGGTATAGCGATCATTATGTTCAAAGCTCTTCATGAAAGGAAGAGGATTATCGGCATGCTCAAAGCAATTGGTTTCACCAAAGCAATGGTGTTTTCTTCTTTCTTACTTGAGACATCGTTTATCGCGATCATTGGAATTCTCCTTGGGATGGTGACCGGTACGCTTACAAGCGTTGAAATCTTTGCCTCTCCTTTAATGGAGGGCATGAAGCTTTACATTCCCTGGGATCAGCTTATCTCAATGGCGTTAATATTCTACATTGCCTCTCTTGTTTCGACCATTATTCCCAGCTATTCTGCTTCTAAAATTGCACCTGCAGAAGCTTTGCGATACTTTGAATAGGAAGTGATCCGGGTGAGTAGGATACTCGTGGTGGATGATGACTTGTCGGTTAGAGTTCTGTTGAAATCGATTCTTTCGAGAGACAACCATGACGTTGTAGAAAGTGCGGATGGCAGGTCGGCATTCTCATCGCTGGCTGTGCAGAAGCCGGATATAGTACTTCTTGACCTAATGTTGCCTGATTATAATGGACTTGATATTCTGGCTCAGCTCAAAGAAAGTGAAGAGCTAGAGCCTATACCCGTTATTGTTCTTACGGGCTCTTCCGACAGAGAAAGCAAGCTCACTGCTCTGAGTTCAGGTGCCGTAGATTTCATTTCAAAGCCCTTTCTCCCCGAAGAGGTTCTACTTAGGGTAAATACTCATCTGAAGCTTCATGATCTTATCAGATCTTTGAGAGTGGCGGTAGATAATCTAGAAAGCGATGTCATAGCAGCCGGTAAAATTCAAAATGCTCTTGTTCCAAAAAGCAATCCTCAAGGACTCTCTGTTGAATGGATATATGAACCTTCTTACAGGGTTGGTGGGGATATCTTCGATATATTCAAGCTGGATGAAAATCGGTACTTTGTTTATCTCGCCGACATGTCAGGACACGGCGTAAATGCGGCAATGCTATCGGTGATGGTACACAGGTTCATTGAAGATTTCAGGGCCAGTATCTATGATGGTGAGTTCGATTTGAGAAGTTTTATGAAGGAGCTGGATAGAAACTTTATTTTTGAGAGGTTCAACCTTTTCTTCACAATTGTTTCCGCAATAGTGGACTTTAAGGAAGGCTTCGTTCTGCTTTCAAATGCGGGACATCCGACTCCTTTGATGCAAAGAGAGGGATCTGTACAGTTTCTTGAAGGGAAGAGAGAAGCTCTTGTCGGAATAAATATGATTCACGGAGATGTTTCTAAGGTGCCTTTCCGTAGCGGTGATCGCTTGTTATTGTATACCGATGGGCTGATCGAAGTAATGAACGAAAAAGGTGAAATGTATGGCGAGGAAAGACTTAGAAATCTTATGAAGAGCAGTTCAGATATCGATATAAGGAGTACCGCTTTGCACTTGAAATCCTCTTATGAGAGTTTCAAGGGGAGTACACTTGCGGAAGACGATATTACGGCCTTACTGATACAGTTCTAGTTCGGTAAGCTGTTGCCGAAAAGTCTAGGATGAGGAGCTGAGTGAAGAATGTTCGAATTCAAGAAGGCTAACGATGAGATTGGAGTGATTTCCCTTGTTAAGAGGGCAAGAATTACGGGGGAAATGTCGGCAAATTTCAGAAAATGGCAAGAGACTGTTGATCTGAAAAGTTGCTCAACAGTTATTGTGGACGGCAACAACATCGAGTTCATTGATTCCATGGGAATTGCAGCTCTGATAAGCATTTACAAGACGGTTTCCGCAAAAGGAAGTGATTTGATTCTGGTGAATCTTTCTGAAGAGATAAAGAAACTACTGAATACATTGCGACTTGACAGGCTCTTCATCATTAAGAACTGCAGCGTTGTAGAGGCCATCAAGGATTTGTGTTGAAATAATGGCCGAAGAGAACTACAGTTTCACGGTCGAACCCGAGCTGTATAAGATTGATGCTTTTTCTGCAAAAGTGTCCGAGATAGTCAGAAGAACTAAAGGAAATGAAACAGGATTCAGGGCAGGGCTGATAGTAATAGAAGCGTGCTCGAATATCGTTAAGCACGGTGAACTCAAGGAAGATGATCTTATTTCGGTAAACCTTGAAGTTGGAGAAGAAGAAGTGACTATCACCATCGAAGATGCCTCCACAGAGTTCAATCCTCTTAAGGTAGACGATCCAAATCTTGAGAACATAGAACTTCTGCAAAAAGGTGGAATGGGCGTTTATTTGATAAAGAGGTTTTCAAAGAGGGTTGATTATCGTTACGAGAACGGGAAAAACCTTTTGAAGATCATTATCTAGTACTGCCAGTACAGAGGCTGTTTGACTAAGTTGGTTTTGATATGATATAAATAAAAGATCATAGAACAGCAGGTGCCGAAATGAAGAAAAAGCTTCTCTGAACTGCGTAATTCAATACTTTCTCATACGACTCATCGATCAACAACTACATAAGTGATCCCTAGTTTTTTGTAGTTTATTGCTGCCAAGCCTTTACTGGAGGTGATCGAATTGCTTCAGATAAAAGACCTTTCCATTTCGTTCGATGGTTTTGAAGTATTAAGAAAAGTGAATCTGGATCTTGCCGCAGGGGAGACTCTCGCCTTGACGGGAGCGAATGGAACTGGTAAGACAAGTCTCCTGAGAGCAGTTGCCGGCGAGATAACCCCTTTGGAAGGAGAGATTTTACTTCAAAAGGATATTGCCCCATTTTTCGTTCATCAGGAGTGTGACACTTTCTCCGGCACGGTGAAGGAGTATCTTTTCGGCGCGAAACCAGAAATCTCCAGGATTTACACCGAACTGTGTCGCTCTTCAGATCCAATTGTTTACGCAGAACTAATAAATGCTTTTAACGATGCCGGAGGCTTTGAGTTGGAAGCCTCGATTTCCTCTACAATAAATAAATTTGGAATAGGCATCGATGATCTAGACTTTCCGTATAGGAATCTATCTCATGGATTTAAAAGGATACTTTCCGTAATCAGAGGAGCTCTCTCCGGCTCCAAACTTCTTTTGCTGGATGAGCCGACAAATCATCTTGACATCGAAATGACTTTGAAGCTCGAAGAGATAGTAAGTTCTCTTAGTGAAAGTGGTGTGGGAATAATTGTTGTAAGCCACGATAGAACTTTCATTGATCGGGTCGCCCATAAAACAGTCTATTTGAAGCGGGGAATAGCAATATCCATAAGCGGCGGTTATTCCGAGATGCTGGCCTTCTTAGAAAAGGATTTTCTTTCGAGAAAAAAGAAGTGCGTAGAAATAGACAAGAAAATCCGTCAGCTTGAACTCGATGTGGCCAGGAGGAAAAGCTGGTCTGATTCAAGAGAGGCTTCAAAAAGACTTTCGTCGGATAAGGGGCATGAAGGTCACATGGCGGCTAAACTTGCAAAGCGCGCACTTGTTGTCCGGAAAAGGAAGGAGAGATTAGTCCAACAACTAGAACAGGAAAAACCATTCGTCGAGAAACCTATAACCATCAAGATTCCCCAGTACGAAGTGCCTAATAGAAAAATGCTTAATGCCGAGAGGATATCATTCTCATACGGAAAGAAAAACATCTTTAGGGAAGTCTCGTTAAACGTCGATACTAATGAGAGAATAGGGCTAATCGGTCCCAACGGTTCAGGAAAGACAACTCTCATGAGATGTCTTGTAGGTATTCTGAAGCCGGTAAATGGCAGAATTTACAGAAACGACAGTGTCGATTGGGTATTTATTCCACAGGATATGACGCGCCACTTCAAAAAGAAAACTCCCTTTGAAGAGATCTCCGATGTCGGGCTGGATGAACAGACAACCAGAAGCCATCTGGCAAATATCGGATTCAGGGGCGACAGAGCACTGGCAAATGCTGAATTGATAAGCTGCGGAGAACGCATGAGGCTTGCCATATTGAAAGCCATCCTTTCACGAGTAGAATTTATCTTCATGGATGAACCGACGAATCATCTAGATATTGAATCTCTTGAAATGCTCGACAAACTTCTGAATGATTTTCCAGGAGGGTTCCTCTTCATTAGTCATGATCGGCAGTTCATTGCGGAACATGGTGAAAAGATCTTTACCATTGAAGACGATGGATTGAAGAGTCTTGATTACACTAAAGATATCGACATCGATTCTTTTACTGAAACAAAGCGAAATCTTACCGATTCTTATGAACAATCGATAACTAGAAGAAAGAGTGGGGATAGCTGGTCTGAGTTTCTACAGTAAGGTGGAGTTCTGATAAGAACTTAAGATGCCATGTAGTAAACGTAATTCACTTTGACCGTTCGTATTGCTTTGGCTGCACCTTATTACCATTCTTTTGTTGTATAATGATTTTGATCCAAAAAGGAGGAGCAACCCACATGCTAGAAATCATACAGGTGTATTTTATGGTTATGTCGGGCGGATTTTCAAGATCTGTGGGTGAATGCTACCTCGTTGAGCCTGTATCCATCTAGAACTGTTAAGCTTAGACAATGGCCGTGACGAGTGTCACGGCTTTTTTTTGGAGGGCAATTTCTTTGAAGACAATGACAGAACTCATGGAAAGCAACATAAAGAAAAACTACGTATTCTCCTTTCTTATGAATTTCAGGTTATCAAATGGCCTCTGGATGATATACATGGCCTCCAGAGGAATGAGTTTGACGCAGATCGGCTTCCTTGAAGGAATATTCCACGTGACCTCTTTGATGATGGAGGTCCCTACCGGGTCTGTAGCAGACTTGTTCGGAAGAAAACTCAGCAGAAGTATCGGGAGGTGTCTCTCTCTTGTGAGTATTCTGGTGTTGATCGGTGCGACAAGCTTCTTTCATTTCACCATTTTCATGGTACTCGCTGCACTTTCGTATAACCTGGAATCGGGTTCTGGAGAGGCTCTTGTATATGATTCTCTCAAATATCTGAAAGCAGAAAACAATTTTATATCGGTGCTTGGAAGGCAGGAGGCAATATTTCAAGTGTCTTCAGTTGTGGCGCTTCTGATCGGCGGGTTCCTGGGAACGTACAGTTATCACTATGCATTTTGGGCTTCCTCCGGGATCATCGCATTTTCGGTGGTCTATTCTCTTTCGTTCACAGAACCACCAATCCTTGAATCGGTGGGCCGTAATTCAAAAACTTTCCGGGGCTTCTTGAAGCAGATTGTTGACAGCTTCTCACTAATCGCCAGAGATAGAAAGGTTGCATTTCTTATCTTTTTTGTTCAGACTATACTGGCATTCAGCGCCTGCATATTCTTTTACATTCAGAATTACTGGAAAGGACTTGGCCGCACGGAGTTTCAGATTGGCATATACCTCGCGGCCGGGTCGTTTCTAGCGGGATTAGTGGCCATGAAGGTTCAGAGGCTATCTCACCTGCTGAAGGAGAAGAAAGTCCTAATCATACTGCCTCTTATTTCCGTCGCATCTATGTGGGGTGTGGCGCTTTGTTCAAACAAGTTACCTTTCTTCATGGTTGTAGCAATGATTGAAGCTATGTTGTTTGTAGCGGGTAACGACTACATAAATAAGCTGATTCCATCCAGGAGCAGGGCAACGATAATATCCTTTGCAAGTATGATGTATAGCTTAGTAATGATAATCTTCTTCCCCATCTTCGGAAGAATCGCTGACACAATCTCGTTTGGAGTTGCTTTTGTCTCACTGGCTGTAATGGCAAGCTGTCTTTATGTGCTTAGTATGTATCTACTCAAGAAGATCGGATGAAAGAGTTGATTCGTGCTCGAAGCGATGCCGGTCAAAAACCGCCTCGTGTTCCAATATCAAGAGAGTGGAATGCTCAGTAAAGGTGACAGCTTACGAAATGATCTTTCGAAACCTCAATTATTTTGGGTTTGACTCTCGAGCAAATCTCCATTCTTTTGAAACATCGGGGATGAAAAAAACACCCAGATGGCGGATTCATAGGACTTGGAGCGTCACCTTCGAGAATTATTTTTTCAGTCTTCCGATAAGAGCCGCCGGGTATTGCCGAAAGAAGAGACTGTGTATAGGGATGGAGGGGCGATCTGTACAATTCTTCGGATTCGGAAAGCTCAACGATTTCTCCGAGGTACATAACGGCTATTCTGTTGCAGAAATAGTGCACGACGTTCAGGTCATGCGAAATGAAGAGATAAGTTAGAGAAAGCCTATCCTGAAGTTCGTTCATAAGGTTAAGTATCTGTGCCTGAATGGAGACATCTAAAGAAGACACTGGTTCGTCGGCGATGATGACTTCCGGATCGAGTATGAGCGCGTTTAAGATACCTATACGCTGTTTCTGACCTCCGGAAAGCTCATGAGGAAATCGACCTAGAAGGTCTTTGTCTAATCCTACGAGTTCAAGACTATCAACAACTAGATTTCTGATTTGTTTTTTCGCCATACCCATTGCTCTTAGTGGTTCAGACAGTATCCATTCAACCGTTCCTCTGGGGTTAAGAGAGCCTGAAGTGTCCTGAAAAACAAGCTGTACCTTCTTTCTGAACTCTCGAAGACTGTTTGCATCCATTGAATTGACTTCTTCGCCTTTGAACAATACCTTCCCTGCCGTGGGCTTCAGAAGTCCCACTATGCTATATCCTGCCGTTGATTTACCGCAACCCGATTCACCGACGATGCCGAAGGACTCTCCTCTAGAGATACTGAAGGAAATTCCATTAAGCGCTTTTATAGAGCCCGGCCTCCGTAACAAGCTGGTTCTTCTCAAGCGAAAATGCTTCGTGAGATCCTGAATCTCGAGAATTCTCTCCTTCAAAGTTTGCCTCCGGCTAAAAAACATCGCACCTCGTGATCGGAATCGATTTCTTTCAGATCGGGGAACTCCTTCCTGCATCTCTCGAATGAGTAATCACATCTTGGTTCAAAAGGACAACCTTGAGTTAAATCGGCAATGGATGGAACTCTGCCTCTAATATCAAAAAGCTCTTTCCCCTTAGATTCAAGTTTTGGTAGAGCTTTTATCAAGCCCAAAGTATAAGGATGGCCTGGATTCGTGAAAAGTGCCTCTGTAGAAGCTCTCTCAACGATGTGACCTGCATACATTACATAGACCTTAGAACATATTTCCCGAATGACTCCAAGATTGTGCGAGATAAAAATAATAGAGCAGTTGCTTTCACGGTTTATCTTTCTCAGAAGTTCCAGTATCTGTGCCTGAACTGTGACGTCCAGAGCGGTCGTCGGTTCATCTGCGATAATCAGATCGGGATTACACACGATGGCAATAGCAATGGCTATTCTCTGTCTCATCCCACCGGAGAGTTCGTGAGGGTACTTGCCGTATGTTCTTTCTGGATCTGGAAGACCGATACCTTTCATGATCTCAAGAACCCTTGAGAATCGCTCTGCTTTGTCGAGAGAAGTGTGCATCATGAGATTCTCGTCGATTTGTCTTCCTACTTTCATAAGGGGATTTAGAGAGGAGAGGGAGTCCTGAAAAATCATTGATATATCTCTTCCGCGTGTTCCCCTCGCTTCGTCTTCCGTGAGTGAAAGAAGATCGATGCCGGAGAAATTTATGCTTCCAGTAGCGAATGAATTATCGGGTAAAAGGCGCATTATTGACAATGCCGTTACTGTCTTTCCACAGCCGGATTCTCCGACTATCCCAACGATTTCTCTCTTTTTTACTTCAAGAGATATTCCTTTCACAGCGTGAAGAAGCCCTTCTGGAGTCTTGAATCCAATTTTGAGATCTTTGATTTCTAGTAAGGGCTCGTTTTCACAGTTCATTCTCTTTCACCTATTCTCTCTAATGTCTCTGATCCCATCTCCTAGGAAGTTGAATCCCAGCACAAGAAGCGTGATAAAGATTCCGGGTGCTATCGCGTACCAGGGGCTGACGGTTATGAAGACCTGAGACTCACTCAGCATTCTTCCCCAGCTGGGATTGGGCGGCTGAATTCCAAGTCCAAGATAACTCAGCGCCGCTTCGGCGAGAACTGCGTTTGCAAATCCCATTGAAGCAGCAACGACTATTGGGGAAAGCACATTTGGCAGTATGTGTCTGAACATTATCCGCAAATTCGAGATGCCCTTTATCTTTGCATTCTTGACGTAATCCAGCTCTTTGTGTTGAACGAAACCGCTTCTTGTGATTCTGGCAAACGAAGGAATTGACATTATCCCTATTGCAATAATCGTATTTCTCAAGCCTACTCCAAAAACGGATACAAACATCAGTGCAAGAAGGATACTTGGGAAAGCCATCATAGCGTCGACGATTCTCATTATTATCTCGTCGACTATTCCTCCAAAGTAACCAGAGATTGCGCCGATAAGTACGCCAAAAACACTGCCAATCGATACCGCGACTAGTCCCACAAAGAAGGCTGTCTGGGATCCTTTCATTATTCTGCTGAGCACATCTCTTCCAAAGTTGTCTGTGCCCAGGAGGTGACGCGCTGAAGGAGGTTCAAATCGTTCAAGTCTATTGATCTCTGTTACAGGAAATGGAGTATAGAATAGACTGACTACCATCATCAGCATCAGAATGGAAATCAGCACTGTCCCAATCCATAGATTGATCCTCCTTTTGTTCATGTTAGTCCCTCTGACCCAATCTGATTCTTGGGTCGATAACTGTGTATATGACGTCGATAAAGAAGTTAATAATAACGACTATGAAAGCAATGTACAAAACCATTCCCTGCACCAGAGGGAGATCCCTGGTCGTGATGGCGTTTATCAGAAGTCTTCCGACGCCGGGAAGCGTGAAAACCTGTTCAATGACGATTGATCCGCCTAAAATGTTTGCCGTTATCATTCCAAGTACAGTGATAATAGGAATCAGGGCATTCTTGAGTACATGTCTCAATAACACTGAATTCAGGTTCATCCCTTTCGACATTGCGAGCCGTACATAATCGTTCTTCATCTGATCCATTACGGAGTTTCTTGTGTATCTTATGACTGATGCAATCGATGGAAGCGCTATGGCGATGGCTGGTAGGATAAGTGACTTGAACGCTCCATAAGCATCCTCGCTCCAAGGAACATATCCTCCAGGTGATACCCAGCGAAGGAGAATTCCAAATATATAGATCAAAATAATCCCACTCCAGAAAGATGGAATTGCCATCCCAATCTGTGAGATTAGTGTGATCATAACTCCTGGTAGCCTTTCACCATATTTTGCGCTAACTATGCCAAGAGGAATGCCTATTAGGATAATCAGGGCCAAAGCCATCACTGCGAGAGAAATAGTTACGGGCAATCTGTCGAGGATTAATTCCGATACAGGAACGGAGTATCTCATTGAGATTCCAAGATCACCCGTGAAAAGCCCTTTCAACCACCTGGACAGCCTTATCCCTAATGGATCATCCAAACCTAGTTCTGCTGACAAGGCTTCATACTGGGATTCTTGAGCATCCACACCAAGTCTTGACAACGCAGGATTGCCCGGAATGATCTCAAATGTAACAAAGGTTATCAGCAAAACCAGAAGCACCGTTAAAATCATGGCAAAGAGCTTCTTTAAATAAACAAACACAAATGCCTCTCCTTGTCAGCGATAATAGAGAGTCGACATGTCTTGCACGTAGAGAGGATAGACCGTGTATCCGTGCAAATTGGGAGCTAGAGCAACGATAAAGTTGGGATCCATGATGTAAACTGCGGCGGCATCTTCTGTAAGAATCTCTTGAGCTCTTTTGAACATAGATGCTTTTTCTTCGACGGCAGTCTTTTCAATAGCCAGACTAATTATACGGTCGTATTCACTGTCGGAATAGTTGTAGAAATTTCTCGGATAGTCGGAAACATATCGCCTCAATATTTCGTAAGCACTCAATTTGCCAGTAAGACCGATTATTGTCATTTCGTACTCTCTTGCTGTGTAGACTCTGTCCAGCCAAACACTCCACTCGACAAGCTCGATCTCCGCCCTTACACCCACTCTCTTAAGCTGTTCCGCAATTACCTGGGCAGTATCTATATGAAACTGATAGTTGGAAGGCACAGTAATCTTTGTGTCAAATCCATCTGGATATCCAGCTTCTGAGAGAAGAGCTTTTGCTTTCTCGACACTCGGTTCGTAGTAGTCCTCAAGACCTTCTCTGTAATACGCGCTCATTATCGGCGACATGTTTGAGCCGAGCTTTGTCCCGTAACCGCCGGCCACGATTTCTATAATCTCCTCCTTGTCCACAGCATGGTTTATCGCTCTCCTGACTCTAATGTCGTCGAAAGGGCTGACCGCATGGTTCATTGCCATCAACTGAACCATATTCTGTTCGGCAGTTAATAGATTGTATCGATCTCCTAGTGCCATTGCCTGAATAGCATCGAGTCTCGGAAGTATCTGAACCTCTCCTGCCAGGAAACTCATTATTGCTGCCTGATTGTCGGGAATTATTCTAAATTCAACTTCCTCGACTTTTGGCAGCTCAGGATTCCAATATTCCTCAAACTTTTCGATAACTAGCCTCTGACCCGGTCTATATTCTACGAACCTAAAAGGACCTGTTCCCACAGGATTCTTCTCATGGTTTTCGTTACTTTCCGGAATAATTGCCACTATGAACTTCTCGAGAAAGTCAGTGTTGAGTGTACTGAGTTTGACCCTGACAGTCTTGTCATCTACCGCTTCAATCTTCGAAACAAACTTCTCAAAATCGGGAGAAAGTCCTCTTTCGCCGTTAGAGCCTTTGAGCCGGTTCAAAGAGTACAAAACATCGTCTACCGTAACCTCTGATCCGTTATGAAACTTCACTCCGCTCCTGAGATTGAAAGTGTAGACCATACCGTCTTCAGAAATACTGTAGCTTTCGGCTATGGCAGGTATTACGGTACCATTAGGGTTGGGCTTGAGAAGACCCTCGAACACGTTAAACATCATTTCGTAGGTTCCCGAAGCCGCCGCCCTGTGTGGATCGAGAAAATCGGGATCCTGCATCACCGCAACCACTATTCTCTGTGAAAGCAAGGCAGTAACGGCAACAATCAACAACATCAACATTAAGCCAATTCTTCTCACTTCATTCCTCCCCAAACGAACCCATCAGTGCATCATTCAATCCGGGCGTAATATACAGTAAAGCAGCATCGATTGATATTTTAAACATTATGAGTGGAAAAACCTAACTCTGGCTTTGTTGAGAAATATTCCGGGATAATTTGCAAATCTTCCGTTTCATCAATAGTCTATCGCAGATTACGTTGCTTTATGCGAAGATTCTTGTAGTTCTTATCCAGCTCATCAATCTTCATTGTGTGTTCGTAGGTAGTTCTAGGTATTTAGGTCGCCGAGACGGCTTCTTCAGAACTACATGTGTTGATTTCAAACTTCGGAAAAACCAGAGTACGAATGTCCAAAGAAACTGTGAAAAAGCCGGACGCTACCATCTTAGTAAAATCTCCCGATAACTCTATATGAGATGGTTTGTCATAGGTTATTATGTAGTTATACTCGATACTTTTCTTATTGCGGGAGGTGCTCGTTGATAAGGAAAATAGCTACATTAGCAGTAATCGTCGTGATGTCTTCTGTATCTCTGGTTTCCAATCCCATAAATGATGTGATAAATAGAATTATCGACTTTGAGGGTTTTTGGGGGGCCATTCTTGTCTCCAGGGGAGACGTTATCCTTCATGCAGGCGGCTATGGCATGGCCGATATCGAGAGAACTATCCCCAATACTCCAGAGAAGAAGTTCAGAATTGCCTCTATAAAAAAGCAGTTCACTGCGGCGGCGATTCTGAGGCTATGCGAAGATGGTCTTATGTCTCTTTCAGATCCGGTTGGGAAGTTCATACCTGAGTTTCAAAACGGCGACATCATTTCGATCGAACAAATGCTTAATCATTCTTCTGGAATCCCCACAATGATTAACACGCAAGAACTCCGTGAGGAAATCAGGAAATTTGAAGTGGGAAGAACTCTTCAAGAGGCCGAAATCGCCTACATCTCCTCTCTGCCTTTGAGGTTTGAACCTGGAAGCAGCTTTCTCTACAGCAACAGCGCCTATTTCCTTCTCAGTGTCATAGTAGAAAGGGCAAGCGGGAAGCGCTATGATGAATATCTGAGAACGAGCTTCTTCGAACCACTGGGAATGAACAACACCGGTTACGACTACAATGAATACGATAGCGGATGGGGTCTTCCTTACTACTGTGATTCCTATGTTATAGATCTCTCTAGCGTAAGACCTGCTGACTGGGTCGATAGAAGGCTTCCCGGAGGAGCCGGGGGGTTATACTCCACTGTGTATGATCTGTATCTGTGGGACCGAGCGCTTTCCGCCGGCGAAGTGCTTTCAGAAAGCTTTTTAAGACTAATGCAGAGTCCATCAAACGAACTCTTTGAGGCAGGCTATGGAGTCTTCATCGGTAACGAGCTTATAGATGGCGAGTACAGAAGAGTTGTTTATCACGACGGAGACACGAAGGGTACCTCGACTAGAATAAATAGGTATGTCGATGACGACATCTTTGTGGTGGTGCTGAGCAACATCGAGGGAAAGGATTTCACCGCTCTCGCGCACGAACTGGCGAAAGCCGTTATAGTGAACGATATGGGAAGTAATTGATTCGGCGGGTTGAGCGTTTTTTGTCGGAAGTTCTAAATGGAAAGAACCGCTCTCATTCATTTGAAGAGCGGTTCTCTGCCTTATCGGAAGACTCGATTTGCTAACGGGGTTAATCTTCAATCGGTTTTGTACAGAGCTTCTACAGTCTTTCTTATGTCGGAGTAATTGAGCATCAACTTTCCGTTCTGCGGCCGGTCAGTGTCGAGGCTCGCCTCGTCGACCCAGTAGCTGTCTAGTTCGGCGATAACGCCCTTCGAGTCGACGATGAAAACCCTCTCCTCGCCTGGGAAGCCGTAGAAATCGACCAGGGCTTTTTCGTCTCTCAAATAGATATTTTCCAGCAGCGCCGCTTCCGGCTCGACTTGCTCCTTTCCTGTGAGTACCCATAGAACCTTCAGATCTGTGTACCTTTGGGCGAGATCGATGATTCCGTCCAATCTGAACCTTTCGAAAGCGCTCAGAGAAATGCAGTCGCAATCGGAGTATACCGGTTCGACGACTGTCGCAGGCGTGACTTTGCTGAGGACGATCAGGCTGGGGGATCCCTCAAAAAAGGCCGCATTAACAATTGGATCCGTCTGGAGAACTCCGGGAATCGGAAGAGCATCTCCCTTGAGAAATCTCGGTTTCTCCGTCGGAGCGTACCCGGTCTCCTCGAAGGAAACCTTTTTCCCGTCTTTGGAAACTTCGCCAAGTCTGTATGCCTTGCCGTTCAAAGAGAAGACTTCCCCATGCAGGAAGATCTCGTAAGAGTCGTGGATTAGAGCAATTTCGCCGTCGCCGTCCGTATCGACTCCGAAGTAAACCTGGCCGGTAGAGTAAAAACCTTTGGGGTCGAGCGTGAAGAGTTTGAGCTTTCTCGGGCCGTCTTCGGCCCAGACTAACCCCTCCATGTGCTCATACAAACAGTATCGGAACTCCAACTCGCCAGTCAACCCCGTCTTTCTGGCTAACAGTTTGACAGATCTTGATTCCCAATAACCCTCGAGTTCATAAAAGGTTTTGACTCTGGTAATCCACTCGTAGGTCGTAGTGTCTTGGTGGGTCTCCTTGAAGTCCGGTGCGATCGTTGGGTCGTCAAGCACATTGCTGTTGTTGTTTGCGTCGATCCACAGGAGGGGGATCTCTCCGGGTATGAGCGCGAATACTATCGCTTGGCGCCGAGCTCGAGAAGGCCGTACTTCAATCCTTTTATAGATGGAGCTTCCAGAGTGTCAGGTTTTGATTCGCTGAGCGGGACGAGCGTCATTTCGTTTCCGGCCATCCATGGAATCTGTTGAGTCAAGTAGCCTGTAAGGCCGGCGGCAAAGGTAGTGACGAAACACAGAGAAAGTATTAGAAAAAGCATTGTCCTTTTCATAAAATCACCTCCAGTTATCTGTGACATTTCGGAGAAACTTTATGAGTCCGAACAGGCACATGATGACTCATAAGTGAAGCAAGAGCCTTCGTAAGGCCCGGTGTTTATGAAACAACCCACCGAACCTTCAACCTCTCCGATGCCGGAAAACTCACCGCTGGAACTGCAGGACTGAACGATGAAATAAACGACGTAACAATCTAGATAGAGATGCAATGTTACGGCCAGTGGATTTCCGTTGCCATCGAAGTTCGCCGCTCTGCCCGTTAGTACGCAGTCGTATCCCTGATCGCCCCGGAAACAGCTTCCGTAGCATCTTATGATATAACAACCCGGAAGTTCGACACGCGTCTGTTTTGTTTGCTCCAGACCGTTTGCGAAAGAGACTGATAGAAGGCAGAGCAGAAGTAGAACTACCGTAAGTCTCATAATACCACCTCCAATGATTGAATTTGGATAGGGCACATGAGTATGTACACCAATAGTTTACCACAATACCGTATTGTAAATTAAAGGCAATACGGAATCTCTATAAATACATTTCATTATATTGGTGAAGTACTGCCAACAAAGCGATGAAGGCGATCGGGAGACCAAGCTTTTCCGCTCGAGGCGGTTGGAAAGGTTCAGCAGGTTCTGATTTTTTTGGCGCGCGGATTTCTGTATGACGGCATTGGTTCTGCGAAGAGGCTGGATTGTCGCAGTGAAGAAGATTGACGGTTCGTGAAATTCTAGGTTGTGGCTGGCTGTCAAAAAACTCTGTAGAAACACGCACGTTGTTAATCTGATTGCATTCTGATCGAGAGAGTGACCCGGTCTTTAATGAAGAGAGTGAAAATAAATTTAAGAAAGCTATCGCTTGGCGACTGTTCATGAGAATGTGATCGATTATGCATCCATATGCCCGTCTTTGATGTCCAAAATTACGAAAACGGCTTGCGATTGGTCCGAATCGGAAGGCAGCAGAAAACTTTGAATGTTTCCTTTATTCAGGGGAAAGCTTTTTCCTCAAAGATTTTCCATTTCTACTTTTGTAATAGATGCCGTAATGCATCATAATTAAATCTACTTAAGAGAGAGTTGATGCATCAAAATAAAATCTACTCGAAGTCGACATGAAGGAGATTAAGAACACGTCCCTTTGAGTTAGATTTTGACTTCATTATCTGCATATCGGATGCTCGATTTGACTCTCAAACTCGTGGTATCATAATTCAATTGCTTTCCCGGAGGTGTACGATGATTCCAGAGAAGGTAATGGCCATACTGAAGGCCAACGACCTAGAGTTTTACGAGTTTCCTGAAGGGACGACACCCACTGCCATCACGGCTGCGCAGATGTTGAAGGTGAAAGTCGGTCAGATAGCAAAGTCGATCCTCTTCATTTGCAAAAGTGGAAGAGCTTATCTTGTGGTCTGCCCGGGTGATCGGAAGGTGTCGCTTTCGAAGCTCAAGAAAATCGCCGGTGAAAAACCGAGACTCGCAGATGAGACCACAACACTTCAGTTAACAGGCTTTTCTCCCGGAAGTGTTTGCCCCTTCGGACTTCAGGATATCAATATTATCGTTGATCTTAATCTACGGGAATATGATGTCGTGTTCCCTGCCGCGGGGACTTCGGGTTCTGCAGTTGAGACGAGCTTCGAAGAGCTTGTAAGGATAACTGGAGCCAAGGTAGCCGATGTCAGCAATCCCATGTCTCAATCGTAGAATACTACCAGTGGCAGCCCGCTGATCGGGTTTTCCATGATTCTTGATTTGAGGCCGTAAACCAAACTAATAATTTCCGGAGTAACGATATCCCATACCTTGCCTGAAGCAATTACTCTTCCATTATTGATGAATAGAAGCCTGTCTGAAATTTCTACCGCCTGATTTATATCGTGAAAGATCGCTATTGCACTTAGTCCTTTTGCGCGGACGAGATCGGTCGCGATTTTTCCGACTCTTCTTGCGTGGCCAGGGTCTAGGTGAGTTGTGAACTCGTCCATAAGAAGTATCTTCCCTTCCTGGGCAAGAGCCTTTGCAATTATTACACGCTGTTTCTCACCTCCGCTGAGCGTACTGAAGGGACGATCCTTGAATTCATATACTTCCGTAAGCCTCATCGATTCCTCAATGATCCTGTAATCTTCATTTGTCATGTTTCCCAGTCCGTTCAAATGTGGATTTCTTCCAAAGGAAACAATAGTCTCAACTTTCAGATCAAATGATGGTTCAAAGCTCTGTGGAATGTAAGATACTATTCTTGCCAGTTTTTTTGTCGAGAGGCCCCGAAGGTTATCGCCCATCACACTAATTTTGCCGCTCCAGTTCTTTCGAATTCCGCAGATTACGCTCATGAGGGTTGATTTACCGCTTCCATTAGGTCCCAGAACTCCAAGTACTTCACCATTCTTTAGGTGGAGATCGATTCCTCTCAAGACCTCCTCTTTGCCGTAGCTGAAATGGAGTCCCTCTATTTGTATAGGTTCAACCATCTTTAGCCACTTCCTTGCTTCTCAACAAGAAGATGAATACGGGCGCTCCCACAAGCGCTGTAACTGCACCTATAGGAAGCTCTGTTGGTTGAAACAGTGTTCTTGCAAAAGCATCGCAAATCACCAAGAACAGCCCTCCAAGCAGCGCAGTTGCAGGAAGGTTCAATTTGCTGTCCGCCCCAAAAGCAAGTCTTATCATATGCGGAATGACTAGACCTACGAAACCTATCAACCCTGCAGTTGAAACGGCGACGGCGGATACTATAGAAACCGTGAAAAAGACGAGAAACTTGAGTAATTCAGGACGGACACCGACGGTAATTGCGTGTTCTTCACCAGCCGCCATAATTACCATTTTCCTGTGGATTACCGCAAATATTCCATACTGGGCAAAAATGACAGGAGTTAATTTGAAGACGTCATTCCATGTAGCTCCAGACAGCGAACCCAGGGACCAGAAATGTAGAGTTATTACGTTTCGCCACGCAAAAACGACGAGAAATGTTACTGCTGCATTAAAGAGAAAAGAGACTATTACCCCGGATAGGACGAGTGTTGTAATCGGAATCCTTCCTCCCCTTCTGGAGATCGTGTAAGTCAGGAAAGATGAAAACAGGGCGAATGCAAAAGCAAGCGTGTTCATATTGAGGTCTAATCTGCTCACTTCCCGCAAGAATAGAGAAAGAACAGCTCCAAAAGAAGCCCCTGCAGATATACCGATAATGTAAGGATCTGCCAAAGGATTTTTAAGGGTTAACTGAAGACCGTTTCCACCCACTGCCAGTCCCGAACCGATTAGGAATGCCACCAATAACCTTGGAAGCCTTAGATTCAGATAGATACTGGAGGCAGTTCCCGAAGAATTACCGATGAGTATCTCGAAGATTTCGCCGAGGGAATAGCTTATCGTGCCGAAACTCGAAAACCACAGCATCCCTAGAATGGATGCTGTGGAAAGCAGTACGAATAATACAGTTCGTTTCAAAAGAAGAACTCCTTTAGCGTTTTAACTAAGTTGACAAAATTGGGGTTTGCATAAGCTGTAAGTCCGTCATAAAGGGGATAAACTCTATCGTTCTTCACAGCTGGCAGTTCTTCAAAGGGCTTGTATGAGACAATCATATTGACAGCTTCTTCCTGCCCACCTTCGTAATAGTATGGAACCAGTATTATCTCGGGCTGAGAATTCAGCACAAACTCTGGGCTTACTGGAAACCACCCGTTGTTTCCACTGTATGGAGCGGCGACGTTCGCACCGCCTGCGAATGCGATTGCTTGATTCACAAAGGAACCTGTCCCGCATGTCCATATATCGCTAACCTCCCCGGCTATCATTATGTAAATTACTCTGGGTTTCTCATCTTGAGATAGCTTATGAGAGTCTTTTGCGATTGCGAGAACCTCTTCTCTGAAGTCATCGGCGGAGGTCTTGCCTCTCTCGGGAACGCCAAAAATATTCCCAACAACCACGAGATTTCTGTAGATGTCCTCGAAGGAGTTTGGATTCATCACGTATGTATTGACCCCGATATTCTCCAGTTTCTCAACTTCTGCCTCCTGAAACCCTCCCGAAATCATCACAAGATCAGGACTGAGTGAGACTATCTTCTCCAGGTTTAAGGGAACCAGATTGCCGATCTTTTCTACTTCGTTCGAAAGCGCAAATGGATCCCAGTCGGTTACTCCTACGATTCTGGATGAAAGGTCAAGAACCTCAAGATACTTCGTTATCGCGGGAGAAGCGACAACCACTCTTTCGGGAGGTTCATTGATCGTTACGAGTCTTCCAAGATCATCCACAATGTCGATCGCAGCTGACAAAGCAGCAAACAGTACAACCAAACCAACTGTTAAAGCTCTTTTCAAAACACTCACCTCTTTTGCAAGGAATTTCACCACCCCTCTACCTCGGAAGGATGGTGATATCTGAGCTTCACTCAGGTCTCCTGACTTGCGGATCAACCTAATGTCTGCGCCTTCCCGGTTACCCAGTGGCACTCGCAGAGTTCGTACCGCTCACAGTGGCGGGACCGTACCGGATTCACACCGGTTTCCCTTGATATGAAGCTATGTTTTTCAGAGTTACCTGGAGAAATACCTGTCCAGATCCTCCAGTCTTATTACCATGGAGATTGGTCTTCCATGGGGACAAACAAGAAGATTCTTTCTTCTCAGCTCTTCGAAGAGCTCCTCCGCTTGTCCTATGTCAAGTCTGTTTCCGGTCCTTATTGCAGCCTTGCATGCAATCGATGCCAGGAGATTATCGAAAACCGTTTTCGGATCCTCAAGACCTTCAAGCCTCATTTCGTCGAGAATCTCCTCTAGCACATCGACTACGCCTTCTACTCCCATGACCTGAGGGATAGAGACCATTATGATTTTATCATTGACGAAATCGAAAGTGAACCCAAGTTTCTTCAGCGTTTCCTCTCTTGCGATAACCAGATCCATTCTTGACCTCTCGAGATTCAGTTCAAGAGGCATTAGAAGATTTTGCGGGGCGATTCTCTTGCTTTCTTTGAGGGTCTCGAAAATGATCCGCTCATGAGCGGCATGCTGATCGATCAACAAGAGACCGTCCTCGGATTCCGCAATCAAATACCTTTCTCCGAATACGCCAATAAAACTGACTTTTCCTTCCCCACTTTTTTCCTTTTCCGGTGAACCTTCACGCTCTCCACCAAGAGCAAATGATCTGAAATGGTGACGATCAATTCTGGACTGCGTGTAGGTGTCGCTAGCATTGTTATCGAAGACTTTTTGGTTCCTCCATGGGTGTTTGAAGCCGTGATTACTTACTTCGTGATCCTGATAAATCTCTGAGACATCTTTCCGTTCCTCCGAACTTCCGGTTATGTTCTCTTCGCTATGGACTATATTGATTGTGAAATGACCGGCACCTTTGATGGCCGACCGCACTGCTCTCTTCACCTCATCCAGAACGGCTGCAGTAGAAGCAAACTTAACTTCGAGTTTCTGTGGATGGATGTTAACATCGACTTCCTGAGGGTCAATATCAATAAAAAGAACTGCAAAAGGAAAATTACCTTTTTGAAGGGTTTCGCCATAACCTCTTTCCAGTGCATAATTCAGTTCGAATTGTCTCACATATCTTCTGTTCACAAAGATGTTTTCACCCATTCTGTTTTTTCTCGTGCGGCTAGGGAGTGTAACGTAACCATTGACCTTGATTTCGCCTGAATCACCTGATACGGGAATTAGATCCCTCGTAGAGATCCCCGGATAGATGAGAGCGATCCTATCCTGAAGAGATCCGGCTCCTCTTGTGTCGAATACCGTTTGAGAATCACGGGAATACACAAAATCGACATTTTCGAAAGCTAAAATAAATCTCTGGATCATCTCAGTTACCATACGACCTTCAATTGAGGCGGACTTCAAGAACTTCCTTCTGGCGGGTGTGTTGTAAAGCAGATCAAAGACCTCCACGAAAGTGCCATTTGAGCCGCTTAGGGGTTTCTGCCCAGTGACACTTCCTCCTGCGATTTCCAGGATCGTCCCAAGTTCTTCTGAATCTGCTGCGGTCGAAAGACGCATGCGTGAAACTGAAGCAATTGTCGAGAGAGCTTCGCCTCTAAAGCCAAACGTAATGAGCGAGTCAAGATCCTCTATCGAGGAGATCTTACTCGTAGTATGGGGTTTTATTGCAAGTTTCGCTTCCTGGTTAGTCATCCCACTACCGTTGTCTCTAACCATTATGTATTCCTTACCACCGGATCTTATTTCGATTTCAACTAATGATGCTCCTGCATCTATACTGTTTTCTACAAGCTCCTTTACAACAGAAAAACAACCCGTTACCACTTCTCCCGCCGCGATCTTTCTCACAACATCTGTCGGGAGCTCGTGTATTCTCATAAAAAGCTCACTCTCCTCCCAGGGCAAGCTGGCGACGCCTGTCAAAGAGAATAATTGCGGCCGAGGCGGCTACATTAAGGGAGTCCACTGTATCTTCCATAGGTATCGAAATGAGACGGTCACTTCTTTCCTTTACCAGTCGCCTTACACCCTTCCCTTCATTCCCGAACACAATAGCAGACTTTTCAGAGTATTCGTTTTCATAATAAGGGATTCCTTCCATATCTGAAGCATAAATCCAGAACCCTTTCTCCTTCAGAATCTCTTCGAACTGTGCCATATTTATTATCTTTATTATCGGAATTTTAAAAGCAAGACCGGCAGAGACTTTCACAACCGACGGGGTTATTTCCGCGGAGTTACTCGAGGTAATTGCGATAGCATCCGCCCCAACTGCCACTGAAGTCCTAATTATTGCACCAAGATTATGCGGATCCTGAATCTGGTCAAGAAGTACAATCGTAGCTGTCCTTTGCTCTTCAATTGCTCGGAGGAGCTCTTCGGAGTCAGAGTAAGGAAACTGTTTAAGATCAATCACGACGCCTTGATGCTTCTTCTCTCTACAGAGATTGGCAAGCTTTTCTGGTGCCATCTCTTCAATTCTGAATCCCCTTGCCTTTGATTCCTCAGCCAGTTCAAGAAGTTGCGAGTCGACATTTTTCTGATTAGTGAAAACTATGCGCTTTACGTTCAGAGCTGAAGAGTCGACTGTGAGAAGCTCTCTCAATACATTTCTTCCATGTAAATACATTAAATCACCCTTTCGAACAGCTCTCTGATTCTCTCAGTCTTTCCTTCAAGAAATAAATATCCGATGAGAGCTTCAAAAGCGGTGGCCATTTTATAGTCCTCATCATCTCCATGTTTTTTTGAACCTCTTGAATTGTAACCCCTTCTGACGATTTCTTTCTCTTCTTCATCAAGAAGGTCAGCAACTTCTTCAAGAGCTTTCCTTTGACCTGAGGCACTTACGTAATCTTTTACTATGTTGTGCTGATGACCTGCTCTCCTCCGGGCCTGCGGCAAGGTATTCAATCGAAAATAGAGCGAATAAACTGCATCTCCTAAGAAAGCAAGGCTGTCAAGCGACAACTGGTCAGGACTTACCGAGAAAGAAAAGAGATTATCCCTTTTGTCGTTACCGTTGTTATAGGTATTCATCAATCCTCTCGATTAATGTTTGCAACTTTGATAGATCCTTTCCACCTGCCTGGGCAAAGTCTGGTCTACCTCCACCGCCCCCTCCAAGGTCTCTTGCGATTTTCCTGGCGATCTCACCTGCGTTGAATTTGTCAGTAAGTTTCTTCTCGACCTTCACAACGAACGAGACTGAGTCTTCCAGCTCGTTGAATATTATCACTATTCCGCCGCCTTCTTTGCTAAGAAGAACATCGGCCCCATTTCTCAGGGCGCTAGAAGGAGCGTTTTCGACCCTTCTTATGAGCAGTTTCGTCCCATTAACGATCATCTTCTTATCTTTCATCAGGGAGTCTCCAGAGAGCAGCTTTTCTTTCAATCTTTTTATCTCTTGTCCACCTGACTTCAGCTCGTTCAAAACCCCTTGAAGCCTCTGGATAATTAAATCTTCGGGAACCTCAAGCACTTCTCTTATTGTTTTCTGCCTGTTGAACAGATTTCTGAAATAATTAAGAGACGTTTTTCCTGTTATCGCTTCTATTCGCCTTGTCCCTGCAGCAACAGAGGTATCGGAAAGGATTTTGAAGAGACCGATTTCTCCGGTGTTGTCAACATGAGTGCCTCCGCAAAGTTCTCTGCTGAATCCTTCGACTGATATTACCCGCACCTTGTCGCCGTACTTCTCTTCAAAAAGCGCCATCACATCCTGCCCTTTAATCTCGTCAAAGCTTTTTTCTGCCTTATCTACTACTTTAGCCTTGAGGATCTCTTCATTTACGATTTCTTCAACTTCGTTGAGTTCATCTGTCGATAACGGCTGAAAATGCGAAAAATCGAAACGTAATCTATCTGGCTGAACCAGAGAACCAGATTGGTGGACGTGTTCCCCAAGCACCTTTCTTAACGCTGCGTGCAGCAAATGAGTAGCGGTGTGATTTCTCGTTATCGCCTTTCTTCGGTCCTCATCCACCGAAAGCCAAGCTTTGTCCCCAACATGTAAAGCACCTTCTTCAACAAAAGCCCTGTGGACTATCATCTCCTGGTAAGGTATGAACACTCTCTCGACCTTTGCAGAAGCATTGTCTGTACGGATCAAACCCGTATCGGTAACCTGTCCTCCTCTTTCGGGATAGAACGGTGTTTTTTCAAAGATTAAATCTCCGGTTTCGCCTTTGCTAAGGGTTTCTACGGCGTCACCTTCTTTTAGAATGGCGACGATCTTGGATTTGTCTTCGAATCTCGAGTAACCTGTGAATTTCGAATTGCCGGTCACAGGAAATATAGTTGAATATGCTTCGACGTTGCTAAGATATTCTCTGTCTCCCATTGCCTCCCTGGCCCTCTCTCTCTGTAACGCCATTTCCCTTTCATAGCCTTCTTTGTCAAGAGTTACACCGGTACCCGCAACGATCTCCTCAACAAGTTCCAGGGGGAATCCATAAGTATCGTGTAGCATGAATAATTCGGGACCTGAAAGTTCTTTCTTGTCGACAAGTACTGACTTCAATCTCTTTTCACCATTTACAAGTGTTGAGAGGAATCTCTCCTCCTCTTTAAGAGTGATTTCTTGAGTGAATGAAAGCCTCTGCCTCAGTTCGGGATATACATTTCCCATATGATCCGCAACTGTCTCCACTATTCGGTAAAGAAACGGGGAACTGTATCCGAGCAGTGAACTGTGGCGTACAGCCCTTCTCAAAATTCTTCTGAGTACGTATCCACGACCTTCGTTAGAGGGAAGAATACCATCTGAAACCATAAATGCAACCGATCTCGCATGATCGGCAATGACTTTTATCGAGATATCGGAGCCCGGTTTTTCCTTATACTTAATTCCAAGGATCTCTTCAATCTTTTTGATTATCGGTATGAACAAGTCGGTGTCGAAATTCGAATCGACATCTTGAAGTATCGAGGCGGCTCTTTCAAGGCCAAATCCCGTATCGATGTTCTTTCTTTCGAGGTAAGTGAGATTTCCTTCCTCGTCCTGGTTGAATTCTGTAAATACAAGATTCCAGAATTCAAGAAATCTACCGCAATCGCAAGCGGGGCTGCAGTTCTCGGGATCCGGGCAGTTGTCTCCATGACCTCTGTCTATGAAGATCTCTGAATCGGGTCCACATGGACCGGAGGGCCCGGCCGGACCCCACCAGTTGTCCTTCTTTCCAAGCCTAATGATCTTCTTTTCTGGGATGCCGACTTCATCTCTCCATATTGAAAACGCTTCGTCATCGTCAAGATAGACGGAAACCCACAAACGGTTTTCCGGGAGATTCAGATACTCGGTAACAAATTCCCAAGCCCATTTTATGGTCTCTCTCTTAAAATAATCGCCGAACGAGAAGTTACCCAGCATCTCGAAAAACGTTTGATGTCTAGGGGTTCTTCCTACGTTTTCGATGTCGTTAGTCCTTACGCATTTCTGACAGGTTGTTACTCTTCTGTAAGTGGGTTCTATCTTGCCCCAGAAGATCGGTTTAAAAGGAACCATCCCGGCGACTGTGAACATCAGCTGGGGATCGTTCGGTATCAATGAAGCACTCTGCAACCTTTTGTGATCTTTAGATTCAAAAAACTTGAGATAACTCTCTCTTATCTCAGCGCCAGTCATGTATTTCACTATCTTGCCTCCTCAAGTCAAAAGAGTAAGGAAAATATAAAACATGGGTGTTACGAAAAGAACACCGTCTATACGATCAAGCATACCACCATGTCCAGGCAGCAAACTGCCAGAATCCTTAACACCGTGATATCTTTTGAAAGATGATTCGGCAATGTCACCAATTGTACCAAATACGGCTACCACAACTGCCAATACCATGAACTGAAGTATTCCCAGGTCGGGACCGTTGTAAAGTCCTGTTAGTTTGCTCAAAGAGACGAACAGAAGCATAAAAAGAAGAGAAGTCACGTATCCACCAATTACTCCCTCGAGACTCTTTTTGGGGCTGTAACTCGGAGAGATCCTGATGTGACCAAATTTCTTTCCTAAAAAGTAAGCCCCGGTGTCGAATAGCCACACAGATGTTAATGACATCAACGCCATAGATGAACCGAACCCGAGATAGATGTGATAAAAGAATGCAAGATCGAAGCCAATGTATATAAGGGAGAATACGGAATTAGCTATTATCTCTTTGGCACTCCTTACATCGGCGACTGTAGTTATGACTATCGAAGTAATAGAAATCACACCCACTGCAAAAATCAACTCCGGTCTAGGAGCTGCAGATTCAACTCTGGCAAATCTATCGAGAAGTATTCCGTAAGCAACGATTATCGCAGGTATTACCCCGGACAGAGCAATTCTGACTGACTGATGGTTCCGCTCTTTTAAACTGAACTTTAGGTATTCATAGTTTGAAAAAAGCACCACGGCAGAGACCAATCCAATGAATGAATAATAGTTAACGAAACATAGAATGACAAAAGGAGCCACAACGGCAGCGGTCACTATCCTGATACCTGTCTCCGAGATTTTCTTCATCAGTCCAATGCACCAAACCTTCTTTTCCTTTTTGAGTAATCGTCCACTGCTCTATGGAATTCCTCTTTCGTGAAATCAGGCCACAGAGTTCCAGTGAAAAACAGCTCACTGTATACCGATTGCCACGTCAAAAAGTTGCTGAGTCTTTCTTCTCCAGAGGTTCGAATGATCAGATCGGGTTCGGGAACATCTGGAAGATAAAGATTCATGGCTATGTCTTCTTCCGATATTTGTTCCTTTCCGATCTTAAGAATCTCGTTTACCGCGTCAACAATCTCTGCCCTTCCACCATAATTAAGGGCTACGATAACATCAAGTTTCTTACCCATCGAAGTCTTGTTCTCGATCTGAAAGACGAAGTCCCCGAGTTCAGGAGGAAGCTCGTTCAGCCTCCCCATGAATCGCATTCTAACGCCCTCTTCCAGCATACTGCCGACTTTGCTGCTTATGTAAAGGAGCATCAGTTCAAATAGAAATTCGACTTCTTCCTTTGGACGCCTCCAGTTCTCCGTGGAAAACGCGTAAAGTGTTACGTATCTTATTCCAAGATCTGCACACCAGTGAGAGGCGGCGTCCGCTACTTCAGCACCCTTTCTGTGTCCTTCAATTCTCTCAAGTCCCCTTTTCTTGGCCCATCGGCCATTTCCATCCATTATAAAGGCTACATGAACGGGAAAGGCCATTAAAAGTCCATGATCTCCTTACTCTTCTTTTCAAAGGCCTTGTCCATCTCTTCAATATATCGATTTGTAAGCTCCTGAATTTCCTCCTCGAATTTCTTAAGATCGTCCTCAGTCATCTCTGATGCCTTTTCAAGTTCTCTAGCTTCCTTTATAACGTCTCTTCGGATATTTCTAATAGCTATCTTTCCCTTCTCCGCATTATCTCTTGCGATCTTCACCCACTTTTCTCTCTGTTCCGTCGTCGGTACAGGAAAGTTCAACTTGATATTGACCCCGTCGTTTATGGGAGTCAAGTCAAGTTTAGAGGCAAAGATTGCTTTTTCAACTTGGCTGAGGACGCTTCTATCCCAGGGCTTAATGACTAAAGAACGGTCTTCGGTAGTTGTGATTGTGGCTATCTGGTTAATCGGTGTAGGCACTCCGTAATAGTCGACCTTTACAGACTCAAGAAGGGCAGGGGAAGGTCTGCCCGTACGCATTTGGGCGTACTCTTCCACGATTTTTTCTACGCTCTTCTTCATTCGGTTTTCAGCATCTTTCAGCAGGCTATTCATGATCTTCCTCCCTTTCTCTCGTATGTCAACGGAATTATATCATGTAAGGCTTTTCGTATTAGTAGCGTCAGAACTGCAAAAAAGGTTTGTTAGTTGAATTGGGTAGTCTATTCTGGTAAAATCATACAGGTGCTCTAACCATGACAGGAGGTATGTAAATGTTTTCAGTCCTTAGTTTCATTGCATATGCCCCGGCAGGAGATGTGGCAGCTCCTTCGACAGATCCGGGGGCAGCAACCAGCGGGGGCTTCTCAGGAATAATCATATGGCTAGTTCTTATGGTTGCTTTCTTCTATTTCCTCATAATTATGCCTCAAAGAAAGAGGGATAAGCAGTTCAAGCAGATGATGGAGAAGCTCAAGGTTGGCGATAGAATAGTTACGGCCGGCGGAATCATCGGAAAGATTACAATGATAAAACCTGACAGCCTAAGGATCAGGACCGGCACCGGAACAGAACTTGATGTTACAAGAAAGGCAATCGCGTCGTAGTTAATAAAGGCGAGAATGACAAAGAAGAAGTAGAACCCGATGTGAATGTCAAACAGTAATAGTTTCAGGTACATTTGTAGATATTGGAAGGGGGTGTCTGTCCGAGTCTTTCGGGCAAAGTCCGTATGAGAGCAAACCAAAAACGCTTGATCGTTACCGTTGTGGTGTTTGTTGCGGCATTATTGCCACTACTTATACCTCACGGTAGTGCACCAGCCGGAAGCAGCTTCATAGATAAATTGGCTGCGAACATCAAGTTAGGGCTTGATATAAAGGGTGGAGCTCTTCTTGAGTACCAGATGCTTACCGATGTCTCTGATCAAGAGATGAATGCACTTGCAGACAGAGTCATTGAAGTTTTGAGGGCAAGACTGGATGCTGCCGGATTCACTGAAGCAACAGTAGAAAAGGTTACCACGGGAATTTCGTTTGGGGAAGATATTCCACCTGTGAGAGTGAGAGTTCAAATTCCTGGAATAACAGATGTATCTAGAGCCGAGAGTCTAGTGGGAAAGACCGGGAGGCTCTATTTTGCTGATGTTCTCGCGATTGAAACTTCGGTTTCTACGCCTTCTATCCCAGCAGGAATGTCGCTGGAGATAAGCAGGAGAAAGCTTCAAGGAGCCGAACCTTACTGGGTCAAGGAACTTCACTACGGAGAATACGTCGGAGGAGTACAGAACAACACATGGTATTTCATCAGTCCCAAAGTCAGCATAGGGTCTAGCTATGCAGAGCTTGACGGAAGCGTGGTTACAGATGCTAAGCCTTTGGTGAACAATCAGCCAGACCCGGGCAAGGAAGATTCATGGTTTCTCTGAAGTTCAGTTCCGAAGGTGCGAAGACTTTTAGGGACATTACTTCAGTGAAGTCCACATATGCCGATACCGATATGAAGAAGAGGCTCGCAATTGTCCTGGACGATAGGGTAATCATCGCACCTCTAGTTCAGTCTCAGATTTCCGATGGAAATGCCGTAATTGAGGGTTTGAATTCAATCGAAGAAGCGAAGGAAGTTTCCATTCTTGTCGGAAGTGGAAATCTTCCCGTCGATCTCGCATCGTTCAACAAGAGAGTTTTGTCGCCCACGCTCGGCAGAGATATCATAAATTCAAGCCTTTGGGCCGGAGTAGCAGGTATCGTTATAATAATGATCTACATGGTTGTCTTCTACAAGAAGATGGGTATTGTGGCAGACATCGCCTTGCTGTATAATGCGGTGCTTCTCTTTGGAATGATATCTCTTACCGGTTCAATTCTCACACTGCCTGGTATAGCTGGTATAGTTCTGACAATAGGAATGACAGTCGATGGAAATGTTCTGATCTTCGAGAGAATAAAAGAAGAATTGAGGTTGGGAAAGACGCCGGAGAACTCAATAGATTCGGCCTTTTCTAAGGTTGTGTGGACGATTTTCGACGCCAACCTCACTACAATACTCGCCGGTCTCGTTCTCTTCTATTTTGGAACGGGTACGGTTAAGGGATTCGCAGTCACACTTATAATAGGCGTTGTAGGCGCAATGTTCACAAATATAGTGGTGTCAAGAACCGTACTTACGGGAATGGCGGGAAGTCTCAAACCCCATCGCTACGTTGAAGTTGAAACGGAAGGGAGAGATGCAAGATGACCTTCAAAGCAGACTTCGTCGGAAAAAGGAAGTATTTCATTGCTCTTTCCCTTGTGCTGATTGTCGTCTCTGTTATCTTCATTTTCACAAAAGGATTCAATTTTGGAGTTGACTTCACCGGCGGAATCGAAATAAGCGTTTCCGTCCAGGATGTCGATATGACTGTGGCTGAGATGAGAGAGCTCCTGAGCGCAGAGGACCCCGATTTTGCGGCTGCAAGAATCATAAAACAAAGACCGCTTACCGAAGAAGGTTCTTCCGAACAGAGGAGTAGATTCTCGATTATCGTCAATACTTCAGAGAGTGAAGAATCCATAACAGCAAAGATGCTGGCCGGACTAGAAGTGAAAGATGTTACAAATGACAATATACTTTCTGTGAGTACAATTTCGGGATATGCTGCCCAGGAGATAAGGGGATATGCTTGGATTGCCGTAACAGTGTCCATGGCGCTTCTTCTTCTATACATAACGATTAGATTCAAGTTCTCTTTTGGAGTAGGAGCTATACTAACGCTTATTCACGATGTGATTATAGTACTGGGATTCTACAGTATCTTCGGAATTGAGTTCAATGCACCGGTAGTTGCGTCACTCCTTACTTTGGTTGGATACTCTCTCAATGACACGATCGTCGTTTATGACAGAATTAGGGAGAATACCAAGAAGATGAGGGGAAAGACGATAGAAACAGTGGTAAATACAAGTATCAATGATGTAATAGTTAGATCGATAAACACTTCTTTGACCACTTTTCTGGCTGTTCTCACTCTCTTCATATTCTCGGGAGAGGTTTTGAGACCATTTGCGTTCGGAATGCTGGTCGGTGTTGTCGTTGGAACATATTCCTCTCTGTACATCTCCAGCCCTATCGTTATCGAGTGGCTTAAGAGATCAGAGAACAGAAGTCATGCTTGATCGTTGTCTACCTCTTGAAAAGTGAAACCTGGTAGAGTATAATTTTTTTAGAGTGGGGACGTAGCGCAGTTGGGAGCGCGATACAATGGCATTGTATAGGCCGAGGGTTCGAATCCCTTCGTCTCCACCAGGCGGGGAACGTGAGTTCTCCGCTTTTTCAATTTTGGTGATGTGGATGAAGAGACTCCTCGTTTTTGTCTTGGTGTTAATTGAAGCCGCACTAGTTGCAGTCCCCTCTGTGTTTTTCACTGATGATGGGAGAGCGGTGCAAAGAATACTGAACGTTCTTGAGGATGCGCAAGAAGAAGTTATCTTGGTATCTTACTCTCTTGATGAAACCGAGATAATTAAATGTCTCAATCACCTTGAAAGAAGGGGAGTAAGAATTGAGGTGATGATC
This sequence comes from Mesotoga sp. HF07.pep.5.2.highcov, assembly GCF_003666285.1. Lineage (NCBI taxonomy): Bacteria > Thermotogati > Thermotogota > Thermotogae > Kosmotogales > Kosmotogaceae > Mesotoga > Mesotoga sp. HF07.pep.5.2.highcov. Next base: position 30,353 of record NZ_JFHJ01000669.1, read on the forward strand.
GATGATTCGACTGTGGATAGAGCCTTCGCAAAATCACCGGAGTTTGAAATCAGGAGCGATACTGCAGCGGCTCTAGTCCACTCGAAATTTCTTGTCGTTGACAGACAAGTGATTGTCTTCGGAACGGGCAACTTCACTGAAGGAAGCCTAAGAGAAGATTCGAATAGCTTTTTGGTTTTCGAATCTCCATCGGTAGCTGAGTTGTTTCTACGATACTTTGAAGCGATTGAAACTGGGGTCTCTTTGGACGAAGTTAATATTGGAAACATTGATTTCTACTTGTGCCCTTCACAGGAGGCAAGGAAAAGAGTAATAAAGGAGCTTATGGGAGCTAGAAGGGAGATATGTTTCGCTATGTTTGCCTTTACCGACCCGGAAATCTTAGCAGCTTTGAAATTTTGCGCTTCCATTGGAGTGAGGGTTACTGGAATAGTAGACAGCTGGAACGAGGATTCTCCTTTGCGGGAATATCTAACTTCTGGAATGGAAGTAGATGAAGGCGGTGCTGTCACAATTCACGACAAGACATTTGTCGTTGACGGAGAAACTGTGATTACTGGTTCGGCGAATGCGTCTCTGAGCGGCTGGGGGAAAAATCGAGAGGTAGTTGCTATAATCGACTCGAGAGAACTTGCAAAGGAATTTGTGAATCATTTCGAGTATATAAGGGGGGTCTCAAGATGATTGTCAGAACGGCGCTGGCTCAGATAAATACGACTGTTGGAGATATAAACGGCAACAAGAATAAAATCATAGAGGCAATTGATCAGGCGACCGCAAGTGATTCGGAAATACTTTTGTTCCCCGAACTGACAATTACGGGCTACCCACCTGAAGACCTATTATTAAACACAGGCTTTCTCAGAGAGAATTTGGCTGCGCTTAAGGAAATCGCCAACTACACAGAAGGAAGCAAAACAATGATCGTTCTTGGGTTTGTAGATTTCTCCAACGAAATCTACAATGCTGCTGCCGTGATTCATTCGGGCGAGATTAGAGCCGTCTATAGAAAGATGAGCCTGCCAAACTATTCGGTATTCGATGAAAGGAGATACTTCTCTCCGGGAAGCCACCCTTTACTAGTAAGATACGGGGAAGCGAATATCGGGATAAATATCTGTGAGGATCTCTGGGTTCCTTCCGGCCCGATAAACGAACAGGCTATTGGAGGCGCAAATCTCATACTCAATCTTTCAGCTTCTCCCTTTTCCGGGATGAAGAGCAAGACAAGGTCCGCTCTGTTGCTTACAAGGGCGATGGAGTACTCCAGCATCATAGTATACGTTAACCTGGTGGGTGGTCAAGATGATCTAGTCTTTGACGGCAGAAGCTGCGTAGCGATGCCGGATGGAAGATTGCTTCTAGGAAAGGCTTTTGAAGAAGATATGATTCTGCTCGATATAGACACCGATGTTTCGACTAGATACAACCTTTTCGAAGGAAAGAGGAAAGACTATTCTATGCAGGTAAGCCTCGAAGAGGTCTCAATAACGCCATCTCATCGACAGAGTCCATCGGTAAACCCTGATAGCTCCTGTCAAGAACTCTGCAAGTACGATGAGCTGATAGCGGCCCTGGAAATCGGTATAAGAGATTACGTGAAAAAGAACGGCTTCAAGAAGGTAGTTCTTGGCTTAAGTGGGGGAATGGATTCCTCGCTAGTAGCAGCACTAGCTGTTAGGGCAATCGGTAACGACAATGTTAAGGGTGTAATGATGCCCTCGAGGATAACTTCCGGCGAATCAAAGAGAGATGCACTGGAACTTGTGAATAATCTCCAAATAGAGGGTTTGGAAATACCGATAGACGATATCATGTGTACGACACTGAGCACTCTAGAACCAGTGTTTACGGGGACATCTGAAGATATTACTGAAGAGAATCTGCAGGCAAGAATTCGAGGGATGATACTGATGGCTCTCTCTAACAAGTTTGGATGGCTGGTTCTTATTACCGGCAACAAGAGTGAGATGGCAACAGGTTATGCTACTCTTTACGGGGATATGGCGGGGGGATTTGCCGTCCTCAAGGATCTGTACAAGACCCAGGTATATAGAATCGCAGAGCGAATAAATGAACTCGCGAAGAGAGATATGATACCTCGAAATGTGTTTTCCAAAGCTCCGTCAGCAGAGTTGAGAGAAGGTCAAAAAGATCAGGACTCTCTTCCCCCATATGAGATTCTTGACGAAATCCTCAGGCTTCACATTGAAGAGGGTCAGTCGGCGGAAGAGATTGTGCTGGAGGGTTTTGAAAGGGATACTGTGGAGCACTCGCTCAAACTTTTGAGAAGGAGCGAGTACAAACGCAAACAGTGTCCTCCCGGAATAAAAGTGTCCAAGAGAGCTTTCGGAAAAGACTGGAGAATGCCAATTACCAATCACTACTGAACCACTGTTTTAAACAGAACAAACATCAAGGGATTCTAGGTAGTCTTCAGCAATTTTGGTATTTTACCTTATTTGGTAATGTGATAGGAATTGTCTGTGTGATAACTCAAGTAAGAAAGCTTCAAGATCTCGATTCCTCGAGAGACAGTCGCCATCTTAAGCGCCGAGAAACTGATTGTCACTTGCGCTAGGCAGTCAGTTATGGAGGAATGAAAGAGACTAAGTAACCTTTCTGCCAATAAAGATAGTGCCTACTTCTTCATCGTGATCGCGTACAATCTCCCCCGTGAATTCAATGACGGCATTTGATTCCTGCCTGACTGGAAATCTGATCTTGTTTTCAAGGGGCTCTGATGGCTTTGAAGCGGCAATCTTAAGGAAGTTCCTTAGAGGTTCTGAACTAATGTCCTCCAGAGCTTTATTTTCTTCATCTTCCAGTCTGGTTTCAAAGTATTTCTCGGCAGCTTCATTCAAGTAAATCAGTCGATTCTTCATATCGGTTGCGATCGCCAGATCACCAGTCCCGTTTAGAAGCAGGGAATGAAGATTATTGCGCCTCTGAAGCTCAATGTTCTCGGTAACGTCTATTCCAATAACGAGTTCATAGACATTATCGTCAACCCTCAACATGCTTCGCTTCGCTTCAACTATGAATTCAGTTCCGTCTCTTCGTCTGTGAAGTTGTCTTCCCTTCCACTTGCCGGACTTCATCATCGAGAACTGCATGGATTCTGCCTCTCCCTCACTCTGCACCAAATATGAGGCAAGATTATCTCCCAGCATTTCTTCAAGATCATATCCATGGATTTCTGCAGCGAATTTGTTCAGATATACAATCCTTCCCTTCTCATCGATGGCTATTGCAATTTCCTCTGCATTGTCAAGAAAACGCCACTGGAATATCAGTTCTTCTCTGTCTCTCTTCTGTTTTGAGACATCCATGAAGGTCAGCTGAACAACACTCTCTGCGCCGTAAAGCATTTCAGAAGTGTTGAAAATTACATAAGTCTTTCCACCGGTTTTTGTTAGCATAACGATTTCTCGATCAGTGTCGAAATGCTCAATCCCCAGAATAGTCTCCAAAGCAAAGGGTTCGTCGTAAACAAGATCCTGCAATCGCATCTTTTCGATTTCTTCCTCCGTGTATCCCAGAAGGCTCTGCGCGACCTGATTGCAAAAGATCACGTTTCCGTCTCTTTTTCTAAGGATCAGCATTCCGCAGCCCATGCTATTCACCAGACCCATGTACTTCTCTCGTTCGAAATCAAGAGTTTTTTGAAGACGATGCTTTTCCAACATCGAATAGACTATCTCGGGGAGATAGTGAAGATAACCGGGCCCCTTGAGAAGATACTCTCCAGGTTCGAGAGAGTACTTCACAATAGCCTTCTCGCTACCAATGAGACACAGATAAGGAATGGAACCTGAACGAAGATTCCTGATTATGTCTTCTCCGACATAATCGAAGACCATTGCATCAGAAAAGCGACTGTATTCGTCAGATACTTCTTCAACGTATCTGACATCGAAGCGTTCATCGAAAGCTTCAATTAGCCTTCTTGCATCCTTTTGGCTTCTTCCAACCAGGATAATTCGTGGCTTTGAATAGAAATCAAACACAGACTTCACCCCTGAACAGAACGCACCGATGAAACCAGTTACCTATACATCCACCCAAAAAGGAAACAACTCGCAAAATCCATTCTGAATAAGCTAAACTTTGATGTTCAACCGGAGGTTACAGTCGTTTTGCTAACAATGCCGTTCAAAGCCTTGCAAAGGGAACTGGATGGTTATGCTACGAAAAGAAAGTTACATTTTCATTCTAGCATAGATTGGGAGAAGATTCAAAATTAGTACTTTCGTGGCCAACAAAAGAAATAACCGGATGATCATCCGGTTATAAAATGGAGCAGGCGATGAGATTTGAACTCACAACCTCCGCCTTACCAAGGCGGCGCTCGACCGATTGAAGCTACGCCTGCTCTACTGAAACTATGATATCACAGCATTTTTCAAGTTTCAATATCAACTGTCTTTGCTCCACTTTGTCTTTGGCTTTCTTGAAGCCGTTGCTTCATCAAGTCTGCCCACGGCAGTAAACTTAGGGGCAGCTCTCAGTATCTCAGGATCCTTCTTTGCCTCGTTCAAGATCTTCTCGAACGTGTCAGCGAAGATGTCTAGTGATTCTTTGCTCTCCGTTTCAGTTGGTTCGATCATAAGTGCTTCTTCGACTATTAGCGGGAAATAAATAGTAGGCGGGTGAATCCCGTAGTCTAAGAGCCTCTTAGCGACGTCTAGGGTTTTTACTCCATAATCCGAGACGAGTTTACTTCCTTTCAAAACGAACTCATGCATACAGATCCCTGCATAAGCAGTAGGTATCAGCTTCGTCAATCTTGCCCGAAGGTAATTTGCATTCAGCACCGCCATCTCACTTGCTCTCTTTAGTCCGTCTCCGCCTAAAGTGAGAATGTAAGCATATGCCTTCAAGAAGACTCCAAAGTTTCCATAGAAACTCCTCACCTTACCTATGGAGTTAGGCAAATCATAATCCAGCGAGAATCTTCTGCCATTAAAACGAACTACGGGAACCGGAAGAAGATCCGCCAGAAAACTCTTAACGCCAACCGGGCCGCTTCCGGGGCCACCCATACCATGAGGTGTGGAGAAAGTCTTGTGGAGGTTCAGATGCACTATGTCAAATCCCATGTCACCAGGTCTTGCGTGGCCCATAATGGCATTGAGATTCGCGCCGTCGTAATACAGCAGAGCACCCTTACTATGTGCCAGTTCCTGAATCTCGCAAATCTCGTTTTCAAAGAGCCCTAACGTATTGGGATTTGTCAGCATTATTCCTGCGATACTTTCGTCCAGGATTTCCTCAAGGCTTTTCAAATCGACTCTACCATTTCTTCCTGAAGGGACCTCTATGACTTCAAAACCCGCCATAACTGCGGATGCGGGATTGGTTCCATGAGCAGAGTCTGGAACAATTACCTTTCTTCTATTATCCTCACCCTTAAGTTCGAAGTATTTTTTCATCAGCAGCATTCCAACCAGCTCACCATGAGCCCCGGCAGCCGGTTGCAGGGTAAAGCTGTCCATGCCGGTTATCTCGCAAAGGGAGTTCTGCAAGTTGTACATGACTTCCAAAGCACCCTGAACCGTATCCTCAGACTGATATGGATGTATCTGACTGAACCCGTCAAGATTTGCGATCTTCTCGTTCACTCTTGGGTTGTATTTCATGGTGCATGAACCAAGTGGATAAAAGCCGCTGTCAACAGAGTGATTCTTCTTCGAGAGTCCCGTGTAGTGTCTGATTAATTGAAGTTCGCTCAGTTGGGGAAGCAACGGCTCATTCTTCCGAACCGATTCTTCAGGCAGTAATTCCGAAGGCACGTAACCATAAGATTCTTCCTTTGGAAGAAAGAAACTCTTTCTTCCTTCTTTTGACAGTTCGAATATTGTCATCCTATCGCCTCCAACCTACCTGCAAAGAACTCCACTTCTTCGTTAAGGTTTGCTTCAGTTGTACAAATCAAACCACAATCCTTCAGTTTTTCGTTGAACCTCTCAAGTTCAAGTGGGCCCAATATCTTATCCTTCAATAACTCTTTGTTAAACTCTTTCAGATCACAATCAAAGCGAGCCACAAACTCGTTGAAAAAGGGCCCTGTGAAGACAAGGCTTACATGATCTGTTCTGTTTATTCTTTCGGAAAGATAATGAGCCTTATCGAAGGATCTCTT
>NZ_JFHJ01000636.1:0-4173 GCF_003666285.1 Mesotoga sp. HF07.pep.5.2.highcov
TACCACCCTAATCTGTTCTATATGACGATAAAGGAGCGAATACAGTTCAACTCCTCACGTTAATTATATAATTATCCTTAAATCAATCATAACACCGGGGAAGAGACTGCGAATCTTTTGATTAGCGAATCATGAAAAACAAGACCATCTGCAAGCAAAAACGGAAATTTTGTAAAGCAAATCACTGAGCTCGAAAAAGCCAATCAAATCGGATAAAATTAAAGGTGAAAGAACTTATTCGCATTACTGGAGGTGAAGAATTGAAACGGGAAGATGCAAAGAAGCTCAGTAATAAGCTAACGATGAGGAAAAGGAGTGCCTGGTTCTCGCTTGATAAGGAAGAGGTCTTCGCTTACTCGAAAGAGTACATGAAATTCATTGGCAAATCTGTTACAGAGCGCCTGGCAGTGAAGAATCTCGTTGATCTTCTTGAATCGAGAGGTTTCAAGCCCGTATCATCATTTGAGAAGACGGGCGTGAAAAGGGGAGACCGAATTTATCTGACGAAAGACAACAAGGCGCTTATCGCCACAGTGATCGGCGAAGACCTCAAGGAAGGTATCGACATGGTTGCCGCTCACCTAGATGCGCCAAGGCTTGATCTTAAGCCCAGTCCGTTGGTCGAAGATTCGGAAATCGCAATGCTCAAGACTCATTACTATGGAGGAGTCAAGAAATACCAGTGGCTCAACATTCCTCTTGCCTTTGTGGGGACTGTAATCAAGAGTAACGGAGAGTCGGTTGACGTCTCGATAGGATTGAACAGTGGAGATCCCGTCTTCGTTATTTCCGACCTCCTTCCACACCTAGACAACAGGGAAGGGGATTTCAGAAAGGTATTTCAGGGTAAAGACTTGAACGCAATGTCCGGCACGATACCTATTGTTGAGGGAAAGGATTTCGAGAATCCCGTCAAACTAATGTTCCTTAACCTCCTCTACGAAAAGTACGGACTTGTCGAAGAGGATTTCTTTTCTGCCGACATCCAGCTGGTACCCGCTCTTGAGCCCAGGGAAGTCGGACTGGATAGATCCATGATCGGAGCTTATGGTCATGATGATAGAGTCTGTTCCTATTCTGCCCTTACTGCGCTTGCAGATATGTCCTCGATTGATAATCCTAAGCGTACGGCAATGGTTCTCCTCTTTGACAGAGAAGAAATAGGAAGCGAGGGAGTCACCGGAGCGAAGGGACAGTTCTGGGTAACGTTTATCGAAAAGCTCCTCAATCTCTCGGGGGCAAAAGGGCTTTACGAAATAGATTTCCTTTTGGAGAAATCGAGAATGCTTTCCGGGGATGTCGCAGCCGGCTTCGATCCTACTTTCAAGGATGCTCATGACCAGGCAAACGTAGCGAGATTCGGCTATGGAATCGCTATCCTCAAATACACGGGTTCTAGAGGAAAATCGGGGACAAGCGAAGCCAGCGCAGAATTCATGGGCTACGTGCGAAGACTGCTTAACCAGAAGGGAGTGCATTGGCAGAGCACGATCCTCGGAGAGGTTGACAGAGGCGGTGGCGGTACAGTAGCAAAGTTCTTTGCCGAAAGAGGAGTAACCGTAGTCGATGCAGGAACGCCAGTCTTTGGTATGCATTCGCCGTTTGAGCTTCTCTCCAAAGCAGATCTTTACGAAACTTACAGAGCATACAAGGTTTTCCTGGAGGGGGGCGATGTCTAGAAACGACTGCTCTCCCGAAGCTGTTTCTAGCTGGATAGTTGTAAATTTCCCGCGTGAACAGGAATACGGAGACCCGTTCAAGGTTCTGGTAAGCACAATTCTCAGCCAAAGAACAAGAGACGAAAATACCGAGGAGGCCTCTCGTAGGCTCTTCTCGGTTTACCCAGATCCTCAATCCTTAATTGACGCGAAACCCGAGGATCTCTACGACCTAATAAAGGCCTCGGGGATGTACAGACAGAAAGCCGCAAGAATTATCAATTGCGCCAGAATGATTGTGGAGAGCTTTGCCGGCGAAGTGCCGGATACTCTCGAAGAGCTGGTGACAATCCCTGGAGTCGGGAGAAAGACGGCCAACATCGTTCTAAACGTTTCCTTCAAAAAGGAGGCACTGGCCGTTGACACACATGTACACAGAATCGCTAACAGGTTGGGATGGGTGAAAACGAAGACTCCCGATGATACTGAATTTGAGCTGATGAAGATCTTGCCACCTAGTATATGGGGACCGGTGAATGGATCGATGGTCGAGTTCGGCAGAGAAATCTGCAGACCGATCGGTCCTAAGTGCAATCTCTGCGGAATCAGCCAGTGTTGCGAATACTTCTCTCTGGTTTCTGAGCAAACCACCGAGAGACAGAAACAACAGAAATGATAATTATTCCCAACGCCGAACTGAGAAATCTCGCCTCCAGAAGATAGCGGCTGCCGTTGAGTCTGTAGATCGCAACGGCAAAGGTTGGAAAGTCTTTGCTCCCAAGTATGAGCGATCCACCGAACTCACCCATAGAGATCGCGAAGACAACGGTTGCCGCATATATAATCGTGCTTCTGAAGAAGGGAATGATCATGTATCTTAAACGCTCTATCTTTGAGGCGCCGTCTATCTGTGCCGCCTCAAGGAAGTTCAGTTCTGCTCCGATAACCTGACCGCTTATATAATTTAGAACAACCGGCAGGGAAATCACAATATAGAGCAATAGCATCAAGATTGGAACTGGAAAACCACCGAACACAGTAAGATACGATACTGCCAGTATAGAGGGTGTTACGGAGAGTGCTATCAAAGAAATTATCCGAAGCTGTTTCGAGCCTTTTATGGTTTTTCGCGCCTGCCAGGAAAGCAAAAAGGCTATCGTTACGGTCACTAGCGCCGCAAGGGCAGAGAGTGTCAGCGAATTGATCAGAGTATTTGTCAGGCCGGCTCCAATGAGTACGAGTTTCTCACCAAAGAGCTTTGAAATTCTGCTGAATATGAATTCCCCTCTCGTCCAGTCGTAGAAGGAACTCAGGAGCGCACCAAGAATCGGAAGCCATTCGAAAAGAAGGAAAGTCCATGAGTAAATCGCTGTAAATCTGTTTTTCTCTTTATACTGCTCGCCCTCCTCAAAAGTCGCACTTTTTTCACTCGCTGAGATGAGCAATCCAAACAACATGATGAAAATGAACTGAACGACGGCAAGCACGACTGCGTTTTGAGGAGCAGCCAGAAGCCTGAAATTCATGTAGATCGAGACTTCAAGAGTGGCGAACTGAGCACCGCCAAGGATAAGTACTACTGCGAAAGAGGTAAAGCAATAAGTGAAGATGAGCAGGGCCGAATTGATTATTGCCGGCGTAACGAGAGGCAGTTCAACGCGGAGAAGCCTCATTATTCTTCCTGATCCGTCTATCTTTGAACTCTCGAGAACATCCGAGGGCAGTTTCCTAAGAGCGTTCCCTAGCACTAGAATAACAATTGGCGCATTGTAAAACACGTGCCCAAGGAGAACGGCCCCCAAAGAATAAAGAATCTTCACCCTCTCGAACCCTAAACTAGACAAGAAGTTGTTGAAGATTCCATTTCTGCCATATACAGACAAGAAGCCAATTGCCATAGAAATGCTTGGAAAGAAGAATGGTATGTACGTAGTTATACCCAGCAAACTTGAAAGCCGTCCGCTGCTCCTCGCGTAGTGTACCGCAGCGGGGAAACCTACGATCATTGCAAGCAAAGTGCTTAGCAATGACTGTTTTACAGTGAATCCCGCAATTGATTTGAATGAAGGCGATGAAACCACAGAGAAGATCGTTTCAAAGTTTAGGTTTCCAAATGCGAGAAACAGCGGCAAAAGAACAACGGCCGCGATGACGACTGAGTATATTGTTAGTGACTTACCTTTCGTAAATTACCTCTTCCCACGTTTCGATCAGCTTGGAAAGATCAACATCGGCTGAGAGTTTCAGAATCTTTTGGGGTTTTACCGCATAATCGAAGGCCGGCGGCATCTCTACTTCGATAACCGGGAACATCCACTGGTTCAAAGGGATGTGGCTCTGGAAATCTTCGCTAAGAATGAAATCCATGAAGAGCTTCGCTTCTTCAAGATTATCAGTCCACTTAATTATCCCCGCTCCCTCGACCTGAACATATCCCTTACCTCGGGTATAACGGTTGAGTAGATCGATTCTCCGTAGTAGTGCTTCGAATACGCTCCATCGGTGGCGTAGGAAA
>NZ_JFHJ01000416.1:0-6088 GCF_003666285.1 Mesotoga sp. HF07.pep.5.2.highcov
ATTTATTCTCTTTTGCTGTCAAAGTTGAGGAATAGCGTGAAAAAAAGAAGACTTTTTATCCCCAGCAGCTCGTACCTACTTCTTAACTTTATCATCCCGTATAACCTGCAACAGATGCCTGTGTTTCGTGCTCCCGTTCAGGGTCATCCTGTGAGTGTTTCTGCACAGGATCTCCATCTAAGCGCCGATAAACGCCGATGAAAACCGCGTTGTCTGTCAACGGTTCGCTGTCCTCCGCCGAGAGGATCAAAACCTAGATCCCGAAACAAGTCCGGGATGACAAAGCGAGGGATTCCCACAAACCGATGTCGGGACAACTTCCATAGTTGCATTGAAACCCTGAATTGATTGCCGGTTCTCTTCACGAGACCCCATACCCCGTAGTCGATAGCCTGCCCTTCGCGTCGTTCTGAACTTGTTTCAGCATCTCGTTCCGTCCAAAAGATCAGGCGAGAAAGACCATTATCGAGAGCTCCGGCAAGAGACATAGCGGGAAGGGGGAAGCAATTGCCTTAAGAAGTAGGCTGCTTTTTTCTTTTGCACAGCAATAAGCGCGTAATTTCTTGAGAGTGGAGCATTTATTGCTCAAACTCCTTTTCAAAGGATCGCAGTATAGCCGAGCATTCAAATAAGCGTTAGTTATCACTGCATGATTGTGACGGAATGTTCAGTCTGAAATGAATTCTCCAGGTTGAAAAATAAATTGCGTTCAGTCGTACAGGACTCTATCGCGGAATTCTTTCACAAGTTCCGGTGAGTTGTTCGCAACGAGGACGTTTGGATTGAACAGGTCGAAATCCTCTTCGACACAGCTGCCGACAAAACCTCCGGCTTCCTTGACGAGTAAAATACCACTTGCGACATCCCAGGGTTTAAGTGTCTCTTCCCAGAAGATGTCGGCTCTTCCAGACGCAACGTAAGCAAAATCGAGACAGGCACTTCCGGTTATTCGCAGTCCCCTGCAGATCTTTATTGCTCTATTTATTCTCCTTGTAATCCGCTCGAAAGCAGTTTCAGACGAGTATTGCATCCCCACATGGCTCGTGGCTTCTCGGAGTTCTCTCGTCTTACTCACCCAGATCCTTTTGTTATTAAGATAAGCGCCCTGCCCCTCGATCGCATGAAAGGTCTCCCTCCTGTTGTGATCGTAGGTAACTCCGAGAACAACTCGGCCTTCACTGTATAGAGCTATTTGAGTAGAATAATGGGGGTTGGATTTTGAGAAGTTTGTGGTTCCATCAACTGGATCAACGATCCACATTGTAGAAGATCTTACATCGGGACCGGACTCCTCACCGAGATAGGCTGCTTCGGGATAAAGATCGTGCAGGAAGACACGCAGGTTGTCCTCGATCTCCAGATCAACAGAGGTAACTATGTCCTTGTATCCACTCTTGCGTTCAATAGAGAACTCTTCTTTGGAGATCTTTCTCCAGAGTTCCGGAAGATACAGACGAATCTTTTTGCTGAAATTATTGAGAAGGAGGTTATCCACGTAGCTTCACACCAATCTTCTCGGTTTCTCTTAAGACGAGTTCAATGAGTGTATTGATCTCATCGTCAGTGAGAGTCTTGTCAAAGGATTCAAAAGCCAGGGTAACTGTGATGCTCTTGTATCCAGGTTCAATTCCTTTGCCTCTGTAAAGGTCAGAGACCCTGATCTCCTCGAAAGAGGTACCGTCAAGAGTTCTTCTTATTAATTCCTCCAGCTCTCCATAGGCTATTGAGCCAGGAACAAGGAAGGACAGATCTCTAAAAACCCTCGGGAATGGCGAGATTTTCTTCGCTCCGGAGAATCCCTTCATCAGGCTCTCGATTGTGCTAATGTTGAGTTCTCCTACGTAGACTTCACCACTCTTTATCTCATAAAGCGCATCGGCAGCTGAGATATCCACAGCGCCAAAAAATCCAATTTCCGTTCCGTCAACGTCCACCGATACTGCCTTGCCCTTTTCAAGCCAGGAGATCGTCAGGGGATTGTACACGGGATCCAAACCATATAGAGAGCACAACTCATCAATGACTCCCTTGAAGGTGAAGAAATCAAGTATTCTTTTGTCTGAATAATCAAGTGGGTTCTCCCTCCCGGTAGCAACAAAACCCAGTGCCGTTGTTTCACTCTGCTCTCTTTCCGGATTGAAAACAGAAGCTATTTCGAAGAGTTTTATATCTCTGTTTTGTCTTCTGTAATTGTATGAAGCCGCTGCCAAGAGGTTGTAGACGAGAGATGGTCTCATGACGGCCATGTCCATTGAAAGAGGATTCAAGAGAGCGACGTGTTTCGGATCAGTTCCAAGCTTGTCAAACTCGTCCGGGTTCATGAAACTGTATGTCACAATCTCATCGAAGCCATTGGCAACCATCAGATCTTTCACTCTCTTCTGCCTTTTCAAGAACTCCGGAACACCTCCCGAAATCGGCAGAACTCTGGGCAATACATTATCGATCTTGTCGTAGCCATAGATTCGTCCTATCTCTTCAACAAGATCGATCTCCTGTCTCGTATCGTAGGACCGGAAAGCCGGTGGAGTGACCTTCCATCCGAAGTCGGTTCTCACGGTCTTGAAACCCAGACTCTCAAGTATCGCGCCTATCTTTTCGGAAGGAACTATGCCACCCAGTCTATCGGTTACAAATTCCTCTCTCAAATCTATGGCCTTGACTGGAACAGTTCCGCCGGCATCGACAATCTTCGAGGCAACCGACGCACCACTAAGCCTCTCCATGAGATCGGCAAGGCGCCGAATCACGTATATAGAATCTTCGTAATCTATTCCTCTTTCAAATCGATACGAACTATCTGTTGAGATTCCTAGCTTTCTCGATGTTTTTCGGATTCTCACTGGGTCGAAGACGGCGACTTCTAAAAGGACTCTTTTCGTTGAAGAATAGATTCCGGAATCCTCACCGCCCATGACTCCAGCCAGAGCGAGTGGTGTTTCACCGTTGGTAATAAGCATGTCGCTACTGTCGAGCTGAACCACTTTGCCGTCCAGAAGCTCAAGCTTCTCACCGTTTCTTGCTGAACGAACAACTATTTCCGTAGATCCTATCCGATCAACATCGAAAGCGTGAATAGGATGGCCAGTTTCGAGCATCATGTAGTTAGTTATATCAACAACATTGTTTATCGGTCTCAAACCGGCCGCTACTAATCTTCTCTTCATCCATAATGGAGAATCACAGATTTTTACATCGTTCATTAGAAGTGCCGTATATCTTGTGCAGCCTTCATCTTTCAATGTAACCTTTAGCAGTCGGTCGTCTCCAACGGGGATTGAGTCGTCAACACAGGGTCTCTCTACCTTTCTCTCATAAATGGCACCGAGCTCCCTAGCCATTCCAACAACTGAGAGACAGTCGCCACGATTTGCAGTCAACTCCACTTCAATAGCCGCCGAATCGAGTCCCAGCAACTCAATGACGGACTCTCCAGGTTTGCCCTGCTCAAGTCGCATTATCGTTTGCGACTTCTCTTCAAGTTCTAACTCTTCAAGAGAAAGGAACATTCCTTCAGATAAAACTCCTAGAAACTCCTTGTTCTCGATCTTCGTACCGGAGAGGACGGAGCCTTCCGGCAGCACGCCAACGGTTTCGCCTTCCTTAACGGTCAAATCGGCAGTAACAATTGTTAGTTCACGAACCCCTGCGTCCACCCTTGTTACCAGAAGTCGATCACTCATGGGATGAGGTCTTGCTGACTTAATCTTCCCTACCACCGCACCCTGGACATAGCTCCATGGATACTCTATTCCCGCCACTTCCGTACCGCTGAGTGAAAGGCTGTTGTTTAATTCCTGGGGAGATTTGTCGCTTATGTCAACGAATTCATTAATCCATTCGAGATACAGTTTCATATTACTGCCCTCCTGTAACCCCTGAGGAAGCGTCTGTCATTGCGAAGAAGATCCCTGATATCTTCGAGATCGTACTTCAGCATAGCAATTCTCTCAAGGCCCGTTCCGGCAGCAAAGCCACTCCAGACCTCCGGATCATACCCAACATTCCTGAATACGTTCGGATGCACCATCCCGGCCCCCAGAATTTCTAGCCACCCACTTCCACCACAGCTTCTGCAACCAACTCCTCCACAAATTCCGCAGCTGACATCGACTTCGAAACTCGGCTCGGTAAAAGGGAAGAAGCTTGGCCGCAGCCTTATCTTCCTGTCTTCTCCAAAGAGCCTCTTGGCGAAATGGTCCAGAGAGCCCTTTAGATGGCTCACCGAAACACCCTTATCCACAAAGAGGATTTCAAACTGGTGGAACATCGGCAGGTGTGTCGCATCGGGAGTGTCTTTTCTGTAGCATGTCCCGGGCGCGAAAATTGCTAGAGGGGGCTTTCTTGATTCCATCGTTCTTATCTGCACAGGCGAGGTGTGCGTTCTAAGAAGTCTTCCGTCCTGAAGATAGAATGTGTCCTGCATGTCTCTTGCGGGATGCCACTCGGGGGTATTAAGTGCTTCGAAGTTGTAGTAAGAGGTCTCGATTTCCGGGCCCACTGTCACTTCGAAACCCATACTGACCCAGATACTCTGCACTTCTTCCATTATCTGCGTTATCAAGTGTAGAGAACCGATGTCTCTTTTCTTTCCGGGAATTGTGTAATCGAGTCTTTCAGAGGCTTCCCTTTCTTTTTTAGCCTTGTTCTCCAGTTCGCTCTTACGCCTGTTAAGAGCTTCTTCAATGAAATTCTTATACTCGTTTACGGTCTTTCCGTACTCTCTTCTCTCTTCAGGAGGAATCTCTTTCAACTTTTTCATAAGAGAAGTTATCACGCCTTGTTTTCCAGTGAGCCGTGACTTTTCTTCCTGAAGCTCATTAAGGTCGGATATTTTCATCAATCTTTCGAGGACTTCTTGTAGATTAATATCGAGTCCCTTCACTCCAGCACCCCCAAAAAGATAAAACTTGTCTATAGAAGTTTTTTCTTGCAGTCTGGACAAATTCCCTTGATGGTAAGTTCGAAAGAATTCACCTCGAAGTCAATCATTTCAGAAGGAAGCACCTTCAAGCAAGCTTCGTAATATTCCGTCGGAATATCGAAGACTCTCCCACAGCTATTACACATGAAGTGGCCGTGAGGTTTCACATCTGAATCATAACGTCTCGATCTCTTCGAATTCGCTATAGCCTTTATGATTCCTTCCTTTTCGAGAACTTCCATTACGTTGTAAACGGTTGCCATCGAAATATTCGGATGAACCTGTATTACCGATCTAAAAACCTCTTCGACTCCAGGATGGCCTTCATGATCCCTTAGAATCCTTATTATCGCGACTCTCTGAGGAGTAATTCTGTAACCTTTGCTTTTTAGAAGAGCAACCGTATCCTTTATTTCCATACAATTAAAGCCTCCATAAAGGGTTTGAGTTGATTATACAACAGAATTCAATCAATTTTGAGAAATCTTTATGAAAACCTCAATAAGTCTTACTTTTAGTGAACGCTCGCATTCAGTAGAGATCTTCAAGAAGGGAAGAGAGTGTTTCTGTATCTATCATCCCGAGAAGACTAATCGCAGAGTTCTCCGAGAGTCTCTCAATCGCGTAACTGTAACCGTTTGCCTGGGCCATCTGAGCGGAAAACTTCTGAAGATAGTCCGGTTCGGTATTGAATGAGAAGTATAGAACCATTCGACCATACTCGATCGAATACATCAGAACAGTGTAAAGATATGTCTTTCCGTCAGTTGCGAAATCCATTGATGACCAGGCAAAGTGCTTTTCCAGCATTGCCTCTGAAAAGTAGATTGGAGGACGGATTATTATCATGCCTTCAGTCGCGTTTGACAACTTTGTCAACGCTTCGTGAGACATTTCCGAATAACCTCTGTAACTCGCGCTAATAGTATGAAATGGATACGACTTAACCAGCTTCAACAACTTGTAATTGTCATCGTAAGTAGCTTCGAAAGTTAGATTGCCCGATGATATGGTGATTTTTCTGCTGTTGGGAAGATCTAGAAAGAGATCGACCACATAGTTCTTCCTGTTCACCAGGTCAATGAAGTTGTCTTCCACATCTTTGATTTTTGTTAACGGCTCGAAAGCAATACTCCTTGTGCGAAAGATAGCAAAATGGCCTGA
>NZ_JFHJ01000497.1:0-874 GCF_003666285.1 Mesotoga sp. HF07.pep.5.2.highcov
TCCCTCATTTTTCGTCTGCTTTTGTTTGGACCTGCCGTCACCTTTTCAACCTTCTTTTTCTCTATCTTCGTCTTCTTCTACAGTAGAATCTTGTGAAGCCATTTTTTCTAACTCAGGTTTGGCTTCTACGCTTTCAAACTCCTCTTCTTCCTCGATGACAGCAGGCTTCTGGGCTTCTTCGTAAACATCTTCAATTGTAATCGACACGTCTTCTACCTTTATGCCGCTAAAGCTTTCGACGTCGTTCTTCAGTTTCTCCTGCATTTTTCTGGCGTACGAAGGTATCGAGACACCATACTTGATTTTTGTGTTTACGTTAATCTTGACGGTCTTGGTCCCATCGACCTTTTCATCAAGATCAATGTCAACTGTCGACTTGGCCTCTTTTCTTGCTTTTCCTTCCTTTGGATCGAACTTGAGGAATTCCATGTAGGAGTGAATAGCAATATCCCGGATTACAGCCTCCGAGATTTCAATTCTTCCGAGATCGGTCTCTTCAAAGTCCATCATTCTCCCTCCTTTCCACCTAAGCCCTTTCGATATATTCGCCTGTTCTTGTATCTACTCGAATCAGCTCTCCGTTCTCGACGAAGAATGGGACAGAAACCTTCAATCCCGTTTCGAGAACAGCCGGTTTGCCGCTTCCAGAAACTGTATCACCTTTATAGGCAGGTGCAGTATTCGTTACTTTGAGGACGACAGTGTTTGGAAGTATAACACCTATGGGTCTATCTTCATGGAACTGAAGGTCCACTTCCTCGTTTTCCTTGATGTAGTCCAGAGCATCTCCCATCTCGTCTACACCAATTGTATACTGCTCATAGGTCTCAAGGTCCATGAAATGGAAGAGCTCATCCTCCGAGTAAAGATACTG
>NZ_JFHJ01000414.1:0-3228 GCF_003666285.1 Mesotoga sp. HF07.pep.5.2.highcov
TTTGATAGTAGGGGTACCAGAGAAGATAAGGTCTACGAAGAAGGATTGAGAAGGCAGGAAAAGTATGGATACATCGACCCTGCCTTACCAATGTACCTTTCAAATGAGCTGAAGAAACTGAATATCAGTGCTGTTTTTCGCACAAAGAAGCACTTCGTGTCAGGTTTAGATATAGCAGATACGGCAGCATACTGTATGGGCTCAATCATAAGGAAATGGGAACTGGGCGTCTCAGATTTCTGGCCGTTCTCTGAAAGAATAGCTCGACTTCTCTTCGTTAGAATATTCCACGAAAGAGCAATAGTCATTCTACCCTAAAAAAAAACGGAGCAGTAATGCTCCGCCGACCGGGTTCGCCCGATCCATTTGATACAATATGATTATAACAACTGATAATTGTTTCATCAACAACAAACACGCAAGATACGAGGCGTATTAGGTATCAATTATGAGATATTCTTATCAAAATGGTTCTATTGACAGATGTTTCAGTTTAATCACTCCATACCGTCCGAAATCCTCTTCCTCTGAAAGGTGAAACGCCATGTGATACCTCAGTTTTTTTGTCGGGCCATTGTCATTCCTTAGTATTCTCCATATGTTAGCTTTTTTGACACCCTTTCCTTGACCATGATGTCCGCATTATGATTCCGGTCCTGAGATATATGCTAACATTGTTTTCTCCGTTCGATTGCCAGATACAAGTGAACTTACCACAAAGCAACTGTGTAAAGTCCCTCTAATATAAGGATCTATCTTCACGTTACCTCGACAGTCATAGAGGTAATTGCTGTGTCGCCTACTGGCATAGAGTCTAATTTTCCTCTTGGAAGCGCCAGCTCTTCAGTCACACTTTCTTTTCCCTCTGGAGATCCTCATATACTGAAAGGTGTTTTTTGCAAGAGCAAATTCCCTGTTTTTGCAAGAATTCCAAACAACTTTCCACCCGGGAAATTTTGTTAATGAGTTTTCATTAGCGAATTCCTAATTCTAAAACTCTGACCTTCGAACAACAACAAATGACTGTGGTGAACAAGACGATCAATCATTGCCGAAGTCATCTGTTCATCGTAGAAGATATGGACCCATTTGCTGAACTCCAGATTTGTTGTGATTATCACGCTCCTTTGTTCATAGCATTCTGAGATAACTTGAAACAACAACTTCGATCCATTCGCGTTCAAGAGAAGCGTTGTCAATCACAACACCCACACCTCGCCAATATTATCGGTCACAAATTCCCTTATTCTTCTCCACCTTCCTCTTCGTGAAGCATATCTCCTAAGCACGCTTTGATCAATAGCAAACCTTTCAAAGGCCTCTTCGAAAAGCTCTACCGTCATATCTCCCTGAATATAGTCATAGACCTGTTCATCGCAGAACACGTCTACAAGAATCTTTTCAAGGGATGAAATAGGAACATCATCCACCGACGTAATCGGAGATTGCGTAACTAGGTTCTTGACTATTAGGAGTTCTGGCAAACCCGATCCATAGAGACGCATATCTCTTTCGGAAGGTTTTAGCAGCACACTGTCATAACCTACTGAAAGAAAGTCAAAAACAGACTCTTCAGCGCCCTTTTCAGTCTCGATAACAAATCTCCTGCCTGCTGCCTGCTGCGAAATGAAGGAGTTTATCCAGTATGTATCTGTCATACAAAGTCCGAGATAAGGAAACTCTTCGGCCAGAGAAATCCATAAATCCTTAAGCTCAGCAGATATTGATGGAAGGTAGGTAGGTTTCACCTCGGTGCTGAAAATACCCTTGGCAACTCTAGAAATCATCCCCATCTTCTCCAGGGATTGGGCAGTACCACTAACGCTTGTCAATTCACTCGGTTCTCTAATATCCGAAAGCCTCAGAAAACTCCCTTTCATCCCATCAATCTTCAAGTCTGACACGGCAAGGTTTTCTATTCTGTAGATCCCCCTGCCTGCCGAGCTAAGCAAACCGATTTTCTTGAGTGAATTTATGCGCCAGTCAAGGCGTTGCTCAGAATCCTCCGGGAACAGTCTTGCCAAATAAGTGATAAGCTTCCGTCTGGTAATAAGTCCCGATTCATCGGCAAGATCAGAAATATCTCTCTCAAAATTTCTCACAAACACCTCCAGCTACCTCTATTAAGTACGTCAATTATATCAGAATAGTGACAAATTTATTAGATATGATCTGAATTTATGAATAAACGGACCGACCTCTGAAAGAACGAGATTCCGATATGGGACTATAGACCGCTCAGAATGTACGTGAATTGTATAGAATGTTGCTCAGAAGGGAAATAGCCTTTCTTTTTCATATAGGTGGTCACAGCTCTTCTTAGAATTGTGTTTGGGCTTTCAGCAACTTCCATTTCTGCCCTTCTTGAGCTCCAAAGTTTCACCCCCTAGGTTGTTTCTGCCTTCGATTTGTCGATGATCTCCTTGAAGTGTTCGTGGCAGTATGACTTTCTGCCCAGAAGCTCTGAATTTTTCCTGCATATCTCCTTTTGATTCTGATCGATCAATCTTCCGCAAACACTGCAGACATTGGGATTGGAGCTTAGCCTTTCCTGAACTTCTTCCTTGTACTTCTGATATCTCTTGAATTCCAGACCGTAGCTCTCGGCCAGTCTCTTTGCCTCAATCGGCAGCAAACCATCTACCAAAATAACTCCGTGCTTTGCCCTATGTTTCGGAAGAGAAGCGGCGAGACTCTGCACTTCGGAGTTATGGATTTCATCATTGCCCTCTCTAATAGAGAACACCGTCTTTTCTCCGAAGATGTCCGCGATAAGATCAACGGAGGAATAATCGCCCCGAGGCGGAAAATCACAGGACACTCCATAACTTTCGAGTAGGTCCTTGAACTCGAGAACGAGAAGATTCCTGAGGCTCTTCACGTTCCGCTCGGGCTTCAAGTACCTCCTGATCCTAAACGACACGAGATTTACAGCGATTATCTGCGCAAATAGCAGGCCAATAACCACCTGATAAGGAATCACAAATGCAAGCGCAATGATTGCAGCCGACGCCACCCACCAGTACTTCCTGAAGTAGTATAGAATCATAGGGTTTTTCCTGTCACTTCATGTCCGTTTCGATCGAAATCCACTTCCACACCTCGTCCAGAAAACACATCGAATATCAATTAGACTATTGTTCAAAGAACCGCGAAATACCTCTTTATCTTCTGAGCCATGAGATAACGCCGCTCCTCGAGGAATTCTTCATAGTCGTCTATTGTCAT
>NZ_JFHJ01000704.1:0-4171 GCF_003666285.1 Mesotoga sp. HF07.pep.5.2.highcov
TCCTTCGCTTATTTCATCGAAGGTAGATCCGAATTCGGTGAGCGGGGCGACGGAATTTTCACCTACCAGACTGTAGTAAATAGTTTCGGAATCAAGTGATTCTCTTCCCAACCCACCGTCGAGAAAAGTGAAGTCGTCTATTCCAAAGGGAATTCCCTGTCTTGAATCGATTAGGACACCCGAGACAGTCTCGAAGTCTACACTGCGATTTGTGAATACGAAGTAGTTGTACTGGCCATCATCGTTCTTCTTCCATGCAGCGCCGAAGGAACGGCCATCAACATTTCTCCCGAGTTCGCCGATAACTTCGGGCAATTCCCCGCCCAGGTAGATCTTACTTGAAAAAACACTGGAAAGCGTCTTAAGATCTTTTGCAACTGAAACGGCGTGTGATTTCCGAAGCGTATTCACCCCTATAGGTGCAATGACAGCGATAAGGCCGGCAAGTACCGCGAGAACAATAAGCATTTCGATAAGAGAAAACCCTCGTCTTCTAGTGCACATGAAACAACTCATAGTCAAGTTCACTCACTCCCTCACCAATTCTGTCATTATATGCAATGCAATCTCGTGCCAACAGGGGATCTATGATTAGCGATTAAAGCGCCTGAAAGATATTTCTCAGAAGTGCTTTGCATCTTTCTCATCATTGCTTTTCGAGCTATGGCAACCATTGACTTTAATCACCTTTGGCCTGAGATAATCGCCACTCAACGGGAATAATAGGACTTGATTCTTCTTTGAACTCAGCATCGTGTCCTATATAATATTTAGTAAGAGACTATTACTAAATAATCAAATTGAGTTTCAGAGGTGCCCGAAAGTGATAACGAAGCCCGGTGATCTTAGGGAAAAGAACATAGGAAGAGTGATACAGCTTCTGCTCGCAAATTCGGATATTTCAAGAGTTGAAATCGCGAGGAAAACCGAACTCACCAAGACAACAATTTCTGCCATAATTGCCTCGCTTCTGGATCTGAATATTGTCGAAGAAACCCCGGGTTTGAAGACGGGTCTGGTCGGCAAAACACCTATCCCTATGAGAGTTCGGGACGATGCTGCAGCAGCTATTGGAGTGAATCTTGCAAGGGGAAGCACATCTGGAGTGGTCATGACGGCTTGTGGTAAGCTCCTTGAATCGGTGAGCAAAGAAGTCTCTAACCTGACTAGAGCTGATGCTACTGCCCATCTCTTTGAAGTCGTTCAGAGGTTGCTGAACAAATGTTTCAGAAATGGCATTGATGTCGATGTCATCGGTATTGGAGCTCCCTCTCCTCTGGATAAAGATAAAGGAGTGATTTACGCCCCCTACGGTTTGAGCGACTGGAAGGATTTCCCGGTGGGAGAGATTACCCGCGAAAAGTTTGGTCTGCCCGTGTTTCTCGTCAATGATGCCGATGGCGCAGCCTTCGGAATGAAGTGCTTTGGAAAATGCAGAGATATCAGATCGTTCATCAGTATGTATTTTGATGAGGGTGTTGGGGCAGGGATCATATTGAACGACGAGATCTACAGCGGAAGCTCCGGATATTCCGGTCAGATCAGTTACGCTCTTATCAAGAGCTTCTGCAACGGCCAAGTTGAGAATAGCCGGTTTAGTCTGGATACGGTCGTCAGTGACTTGAACAAGGAAATCGGAGTCAACTGCGGGAAAATCGATGATTTCTTGGACAGGAGATTCAACGGTGGGCAAAAAATGAATTCTGTACTGAGGAGAGTGGGTGACGAACTCGGTCGTATCGCAGCTCTTGTTTCAAACATTGTAGGTCCCGAAGCAGTTGTAGTCAATGGGCGGCTTCTAGAGTTTGGAAAAGTTTTCTTCGAAGCACTAAAGGATTCGTTTGAATCTAACCTTTTTTCGAGGGGCAGTGTTCAACTCATAAAAGGTTTTACGAATCAGTTTCGAGCATTCTCTACGGGGGCTGCGAGTTATGCGATTTTCAGTTACTTGATGGATAAAGTGCTTTCAAACTAGCACCAAAAAACTGAGAAAAGGGGGAATTCAAGTGAAAAGGAAAGTAGTTCTTTCGCTACTACTGGTAGTGCTTATCGGAGTCTTCTCGTTTGGCGTAGTTACTCTGAACTTCATCGAGGTTCTCACCAGTCCTGCAAGAACACAGGTAATCAAGGAGATAATTGCAGATTTTGAGGCTAAGAACCCTGATATCAAGATCAACCTGATATCTCCTCCATACGAGCAGGCGGATCAAAGGGCAACTCTCATGCTCAACACGAATCAGCACTCGACATTATCGAAGTCAGGGATTATACGGTGAAGCAGTTCGTCAACAACGGAAAGCTAGAGAATCTCGAGAGCTACCTTGCCGGTTGGGAGCACAATGATACTCTTACCTTTGTCGCCAATCAGGCCGCAAGAACCGTCGATGACACGGCATTCATTGTTCCTCAGTTTTTCTTCATCAAGGGTTTATTCGTAAGAACCGATATTCTGGAGAAACTCGGCGTAAGTTACATTCCAAAGACTATGAGCGAGCTTGTCGAGCTATGTATCGACATCACTGATCCCGATAAGAACCAGTATGGATTCGGTTTCAGAGGAAAATCATGGGAGTTCAAGTTCTCAGATCTTATAGCCACTTCTTTCCTAAGCGACATCGATGAAGCCAATATTTATAAGACGAAATCCGGAGAAGCCTATTTCGATGACCCCAGAGCCATCGAGGGTCTTAAAATGTATGTGAGGCTTTTCGAGGGTGGAGTCCCTGCAGACGGAATCAACTGGGGATTCAACGAACAGGTGAATGCCTTTGTATCGGGTATCACTCCGTTCCTCATTCAGGATCCGGATACGGTCGCCCTTGTGGATGAGATGCTCGGAAGAGAGTATTACACTGTGGTGCCCATCCCGGTAGGTCCCTCCGGCAAGGCCTATATGGACTACGGATTCAGCGGACTCGGAATCCCCTCATATTCCAAGCACAAAGCAGAGGCATGGGAGTTCATAAAGTATATTTCGAGCCCCGAGGTAAACGCATACTTCAGCAAGAGTTACGGTCCGCTTCCAATCCATTCTTCCACATATGAGAATGATCCATACTTCAGTTCCGGCGTCTATACGGCATGGAGTTACATGATGAGTCACCCGGAGAAGTACATCTTCGCGTCCTATCCTCTTGACTCCGAAAAGTGGCCGGGTTGGCCGGAGATTCACCAGCAGGACATGCAATCTCTGCTCCTCGGTGATACCACAGTCGAAGCCGTTGCCGCGAAGTGGGCCGAGTACTGGGAAGACTGATAAGAAACTGAAAGATACTGACTGATTGACGATTCGGCACGGCGCAGAGACAGTTCGAGATTTGCCCGCCGTGCCGTTTTTCTAGAGCAGGCAGAGAGATGTTCTGAGAGGTGTTGATTTTGAGAAAGAATTTCTGGAAGTTTTTCGTAATGATGATTCCGGCTTTCATCCTTCTTATAGTTTTTACATACACACCCATTATCCGTGGCGGGGTTATGGCGTTCCAGCGCTATAACATGTTTGACCTCTCTGATACTGGATTCATTGGGTTTGGTAACTTCAAAGCGATCATAACCGACAGAAATTTCGACTTCGTAAGAATAGTGATCAACACACTTGTCTGGGTCTTTTTTTCTCTGATTTTCCAGTTCGGCCTTGGCTTCGGACTGGCACTACTAATGAGAAAACCCTTCAAGGGAGAGGAATCTACTCAGCTCTCGTTTTCTATCCATGGGCGGTGTCGGGATTTGCTATAGGTCTCATTTGGGCGTGGATGTTTAACGGTCAGTTTGGGATAATCAATGACATTCTGGTAAGAGTTGGGATTATTAGTCACCCAATAGGTTTTCTGTCAGATCCTAAGTTTGCCATGATGTCGGTGATTATCGCAAATGTTTGGTACGGAATTCCTTACTTCGCAATCATGTTGCTTGCCGCACTCCAGTCCGTTCCGAATGAGCTGTATGAGGCTTCGAGAATAGATGGAGCAAATAGGTTTAAGCAGTTGTTCAAAATCACGATACCATACATCAGACCGACAATCGTTAGCACGGTCCTGCTCAGGACGATGTGGATAATGAATTTCCCGGAGATAATCTATGGAATGACCGGCGGTGGGCCGGCCAATTCAACTCAGATACTGGCGACACACATGATAAACAGAATCTATCAGTTCTATGACTACGGTCAGGGAGC
>NZ_JFHJ01000604.1:0-30207 GCF_003666285.1 Mesotoga sp. HF07.pep.5.2.highcov
GTGTCTGTCAGCTCCTTCACTGGAGAACCCATTGCAGTAACGATATCGATGAGCGAGATCCTTGATCTTGTTGGAGTTGACTTTGACGCTAACTGGGATTCGCTGAGAGTAGTTCAGGATGGGGAGGAGCTTCCTTATCAAATTGACGATACCGATCTTAATGGCAAACTGTCGTCCGGGGATGTTATGGCCTTTCTGATTACAGGACCGGCAGAAATCACGGTTACCGACGATTTCGATATTCTTCCACCGGAGTTCGATGCAGTGGGAAAGGTTGTGGAGGAAGAAGGACAGTGGCTTATCGAGATTGGAGAAATAACTGCAGTAGCGAATAGCAAGGGTCTAGTAAAGGTTACAGGCTTTGGAGATGTAGAGGGCACGATAGTAGACGAACTGGGAATTGTGAGAATGTCCGGCTACGTTGGATCTACATACTACGTAGATGGTGAATACGGGCGACATGAGGAAAAGACAAGTGGAGACTTCATAGTAAAGGAAGCTACAGTTCTTCCGGCAGGCCCCGTAGGAATAACAGTAGTCAGCACGCTTGAAGCCCAACCGTTCCTCGGAATAACCCAAAAGATAATCACAACATTATTCAGCAATGGGGATATCATTTCTCATAACACCTTCGAATTTGCGACATACGCCGAACTAATGAAACTGCAAATAATGGCAACAAGAGTATTGACTGACGCAGCCGAAGACACGGTCCATACACTCCCGGTATTCAGAAGACTTCTTTGGGCCGATCAGCTGAATATTACGCCGCTAGAATATTGGCTTGATAGAAATGCGATCATGTTTTCCGGAAACAAACCTTACATAGTTTTTCCGGCTGTCGATTCGATGAGACCTCTCTGGTGGGGTGCAACATACATTTTTGCCTCCCAGGAGAGCTGGAGAGCCAACTACTCGCAGTCGTTGAAGACTGGTGTAGCAGAGATAAATCCAGAGGTCCCAGTCGTGGTCGCCGACTATGAAGAGTGGATGGGTGGCCTTACCTGGGTATATGAGAGCAGAGAATTCAGAGACGGATACTTCGAATGGATGCCAGGTGAGATCGATATCTTCGAGAGTACGAAAGACTACGTATCATCGAATTGGGAAGACTATGTAAAGCACTTTGTGGCAGGAGATGTTGTCAGTTTCAAGAGGGTTTACTCGATATACAGTGCCGACTCGATAGAGGACTCAATAGAGTTCGTTGAAATGAAGAAGTCAGAGATTCAATCACTCAAAATCGGAGAATAACTGATCCTTAATGAAGGGTGAGAGGCTTCCTCTCACCCTTTTCTTTTGGAGGTGCTTATGAAGAGAGCGTTGATCATTCTAGTACTTCTTATTTCGTTGATGCTTTTAGGAATTGAAGTTCAGATTAATCTGGATCATCTTGAGTTTCTCAGAGATCATTTTGTCGTTGAGGGAGAAAGTGTAATCGGTTACTGGATCTATGCAGACAGGCTTCCTGACGGCAATTATAGGCATGCCGACGCTCAGGGCGAAGGAGTGACATGCGTCGACGATGTAGCAAGGGCTGCAGTTCTATATTTGAGGCTTTTTGAAATCTCTGGAATGGAACAACACTACGATCGCGCTAAAGAAGCTCTCGAATTTGTTCTTTCCATGCAGGACAGTGATGGAGATTTCTATAATTTTGTCTTCGAGGATGGTAGCATCAACAGAAACGGTCCCACATCAAGAAAAGGAGGCAACTGGTGGGCGGCGAGAGCTCTGTATGCTCTTGCGAAAGGGGCTCGGGTTTCTCAGAATCTCGATCCAGAGTTCTCGATGCGCTTGGCAGATGCGGCCCAACGTTGTTTTCGAAAAATCATCGGTTTTGAGCGTGACGGTCTTATCCAGGGATACACTGATCTTTCCTCAGTAGTTCTTCTTGGAGCGGCGGAGTTGTATTCCATGAGCAACGATGTGCTATTGGGAGGTTTCATAAAGAGATGCGCAGCCGCTCTGCAGAGCAAAGTCATTCAGAATGAGGACTCGATTTTCAATGGTCTTGTCGACGAATCATCGCCTTCAGAACCGAGATACTTCTGGCACGGGTGGGGTTCAAGACAGCTGGAAGCGTTGGCAGTGGCGGGAGAGATTCTGGGAGACGACAGCCTTCTTGAAATCTCGACAGAATCATTCAAGCAAAGCTCTTTGCTCCTTATAAACGCGGGCCTTTACTCAATTTCGAGCTATTTACAGCTCTTCCCGCAGATCGCCTATGCAGCTGAATCGGCAATTTCAGCGGGCTTCAGACTATATCACTTAACCGGCGATAGGGATATTGCGGCCATAACGGCTCTTCTTGGGAGTTGGTTCCTTGGGGTCAACAAATTGAATCAGTCAATGGTAGGAAAGAACGGGGAGGGATTTGACGGACTTGAGTTCTCACATGTGAACAAAAATGCGGGAGCGGAATCAACAATTTCCATGCTTCTTTCTCTGGAAAGAATCAAGAGACTTCCCGAAGAGTACGGAGATCTGTTCTCAGCAGCGATAGAGGTTCTCACCCCGGTAGTGGTTTTGGAAGCTGAATCTATGAGGGCGGGCCTTTCAGAATCGGAGATTATTCAGAGTACTGGAGTCTCAGGAAGTGCGGTGACCAAAATTTCCGGAGCATTTAGCTTACGTCAACCAGTCACCCTCGTAGAGGCTTCCTATTCAGTCTTTGCAGCTATAAATGAAGCAAGAACGAATGAAGTGGTTTTCACCTTGAGACTCGGAGAATCAAAATCGGAAAAGACGGTAAAAATCGAAGAGAAAACAGTGCAGAAGCTAGGAGTCCTCAAGGGAAATGGAAAAGAGACAACGCTTACGGTCGGAGGAAAACTGAGCGAAGGAAGCTTTGACATCGATCAGATCATTCTAGTGCCAGACATCGTTGCAGTTTATCTCGTTGAAGATGACGTATCGATTGTTTTCAATTTCAAAGGGTGCAGTGAATTTGACGAGGGAGTATCCGTAATCGATGGCAGGGTGTTTGAGAGAGAAAAGAGCGTTTTACAAGTACCGGTGCTTCCAGTAAGCCTTATTGAGATGAATGGTTTTGTCCATCTAGATCTGCTCAAGTATTTCGATAACAACGGAATTGCTACCTCTGACGAAAGGAAAACAGCAAACTTCGATAATCCTCAGGGACTATTCGGAGCTTCCTACATATCCTCAGAGCTTGAGAAAGCTATCGATTCCGGTTCTCTTGCTGTAGAAGACACCGAATTCATGGTTAATGTAGACGGAAACGACAACTTCAGGCTTACAGGACAGGCGCTGACATTTTCGGCAGAAATGTTCGACAAGATCTGCATTCTTGGTGCGGCGAATCACGGTGATTACACAGGCGAAGCTCTTCTAATTTATGAAGACGACTCTCAGCAAGTGATTCCATTGTCTTTTTCCGACTGGTGTGGAGGTCCCTCTACAGGGGAGAAGATCGCCTTCGAGTTTTCAGGTAGATATGATAATACAGGCAACACGGAGAGAATAAAATGCATGTTGTATTACCGTTGTGTCGATCTTCTTGAGAAGCCTTTGAAGGGAATAGTATTACCTCAAATGCCTAATGTTCATGTTTTCGCAATTTCTCTTTCTAGAGCTGAACCCGGTTCTCAGGAAGAGTAACTGCGGATTTTAGAACATAAATTTTGATGTGGAAGACCGATTGCATGATAAGAACATATGCCCTTTAGAAAACTAGATCCCAAAATGAATTCGGGATGACACTGAACGAGATCCCGAAAGAGAAGTCTCAAACAGGAGAGCTTTGGGGCAGACTCCACGGGATGACAGCGAATGGTTATTCGAAAATTCGCTGAGGGTTGAATATGTAGAGATCTTTCAAAGGCCACTGTAGGGATTACATCCTCAGTAGCACTGAAAGCCGTGAATGGGTCAACTGCTTTCGTTATCGAGACCCCAGACCCTATACTCTATACCCTGCTCCTAATTCCATGCTGAACTTCTTTCAGCATCTTGATCTTGGCTTTTGAAATTGACCAAGAACGAAGAACAGATCCTCGCTCTTGAACGAATAACAGGTTTCCCTCGGCGAACGGCGAACCAATTTCTTTGCTCTTTCCAACGCCCTGACAGCAACCTCCGCCCCCGACTTTTTTGGCAACTTGGAACTGATCCTTTATTCTTTCAGACCATCAGCACCATATGCCACCACGAAGCCAGGTGTCAAACCTTGACACTGTATCTGGCCAGTGATAGAATCTACTATACGGATGCGTAGCTCAGCGGAAGAGCGCTTCCTTCACACGGAAGAGGCCACAGGTTCAATCCCTGTCGCATCCACCAGAATAGATAAGGGAGTCAACTGGACTCCTTTTTCGTTTTCCTTCGTGTTCTCTTTGGTTTGTCTTGCTTCTTTGCGAACTTGATCTCATATGAGGTAGGAATAGGCCACGTAAAGCCCACCGAGACTTCTCTTTTCAGAGATTTGGCAAGATTCTTCTGGTTTTCTGGAGTAAGGATTCCCGACATGTTCTGATAAACCTGAACGGTTGCCGAGCTGATAGTTTCATCTTCAAAGCCTCTCGCGAGATCCTTCAGCAACCTCTGATAAACTGCTCTCGGGGACTCGATTCTCCCGGTTCCCTTGCAAATCGGGCAAGAAGAGTATAACTTGGATCCAATGGCTGCAGACGATCTCTTCCTTGTCATTTCTAGAAGTCCCAACCTCGTGAATCCCATGATCATTGTCCTGGCCTTATCTTTCTTGAATTCACCTGTTAGACTTGAAATGATCTTTTGACGATCTTCATCGCTTTTCATGTCAATGAAGTCGATTACAACGATTCCGCCTATGTTCCGGAGCTTGAGCTGTCTTGCTATTTCTGAAGCTGCCTCCAGGTTTGTATTTAGAGAGGTTTCGGAAACGTCGTTGCCGGAAACATTGCTTGCCGAATTGACGTCGATTACCGTCATGGCTTCAGTTCTGTCTATGTAGATGTTTCCTCCGCCGGGTAGAGAGACCATTCTCGTGTAAAGGATCTTCATCTTCTCGTACACTTCTTCGCTTGCGAAGGCGTCGCCCTCGACATATCTTACGACTGGTTTGAAGCCCGATTTGAACTTGCTGATTCCGGCCACTACGTCGTGCCAAAGCTCTTCCGAGTCAACCACTATTTCTTTCGTGTTTTCTGTAAGTCTCTCTCTAAGAATGTACTCGACAAAGGATGGTTCCTCGTATAGAATCTTTGGTTTTCTGCTTCTCCTGAACGTCTCGCAGATCTGATTCCAGTTGGTACGCAGACTCTCAAGCTCTTCTTTTATTGTCTCGTCGCCAACACCGAAAGCGGCTGTGCGGAATATCACACCTTCCTTGTTTTCTAAAGTGGACTTCGCAACTGCGGTAAGTCTTTGTCTTTCTTGCTGGTCCGTAATCTTCTTAGAGATTCCGATATGTTTTGAAAAGGGAGTGTACACCAGACTCCTTCCGGGGATGCTGACTTTCAGAGTTATCTGAGGTCCCTTCGAGCCGATAGGATCCTTGCTGACCTGTACGAGAACCTTGTTGTTCTTTTCAAGTTTTGGTTGTCCCGATGCATCCTTGAATCTTAGAAAAGCATTTCTTCCAATTCCAATATTTACAAAAGCCGCTTCCAGACTGGGAACAACATTCTCTACCTTACCCAGATAGATATTTCCAGTGACACTTTCGCTGTCCATATCTTCAAAGAATATCTCTTCGAGTTGATCACCGTCAAGCGAAGCAATTCTGACCTCGTCTTCGATTCGACTGAAGACTATAGTCTGTGTTCTGTTATTCTGTATTCTTGCCACCGCCCTTTCATTTCTATAGACAGAACTAGATTTCAGTTTTTATACAACCAGTATATCTCATCGGATAATAAAAAAGCGGGCCACCTTCAGGTGGCCTTTCGCTATTCAGTCATTTCAATTATTCCTATGGATCCATTCTTTCTGGTATAGAGAACATTCACTTCATCTGTGTCAATATTTCTGTAAACGAAAAAAGTGTGGCCTAACATCTCCATTTGAAGCACGGCCTCTTCCTCGGTCATAGGTTTAATAGTGAACTTCTTGCGTCTTGTTATCATTGTGGAGTGGTCTTCCTCAAACTTGGAGGGAATTGAATCGAGGTTTTCCTTAAAGCCGTTTTTGTGTTTGTAGCGAGTTCTCTCCTTGAATCTCTTAATCCTTCTCTCAAAGGCATCCGATGATGAATCAACGACCGTATAGAAGTCACTGCCCTTCTCCTCGACACGAACCATGACACCTGGCAGGTGGGCGGTCGCTTCGATCTTGTAAAAAGCTCTTTCCTTCGAGAGCCTGAGATCCATCGAGATTAGCTTCTCCTCGTTGACAACTTTCGACACTTTCGAGAACCTCTTGTCGATGTAGTCTTTCATGGAGTCTGTTACAGTTACGTCTTTAGAGTAGATGTTGTAATCCATGATAACCCTCCTCTCGCGTGATGTGACTCAAGTTGCGTTATTACATGTTATCACAATATCAAAGACCGTTACAGTGCATGGGGATCATGGTCCTTCTAGGGAACCTCTCTCATGGTTTCGATCTGGAACAGTTCTACTGAGCACAGATTATCCCAGCTGTTCTTGAAAAGAGAAGCGAGTTGAACTGGAAGTATTTTGAACCTGTCAAGTTCATCAATTCTTACCCACTTCGCATCGACCAGAGTTGGGATTCCCGGATTATCTGGATCTGATCCCAGCTTCAACTTTCCTGAGACATAATCGCAGGAGAATATCACCTCCAGAAGGCTTTCTCTTTTGAATTCCTGAAGTGCAATGACAGAGCGTGGGGAAACCACTACTTCAGTCTCCTCCCTTATCTCTCTCTTGATTGCACTGAAAAGATCTTCGTCTGATTCGACAAAGCCGCCAGGGAAACACCAGAAGGGAGGTCTGTCGTGATGCTCATGACGAACAAGAAGGACAGATTCGTCTTTAACAATGAGAGCTCTCACTTTAATACGATGTGTATTCTTCATATGCACACCTCGACCATACCTCAACTTAAGTATATCACCTCTCCGCTCGTTGATTGATATAATGTGAGATGAGATAGGAGGTTATGGGATGCGCTATTCAAGAGTTAGAACGGTTACAACTGTTGGTTTGAAAGTTCTGGATGTTCTTGTTGAGCTGGATATTGACAGCAGGGCAGTCATCCAGGAAATGGATATTGTAGGTCTAGGAGACACCGTTATTAAGGAGAGCAAGAAGAGGGTGAAGAGTGCCGTCAAGAATTCTGGGATTGAGCTTCCAAATGGAAGGATAACTGTGAACCTCGCTCCTAGCGATGTGAAGAAGGAGGGTTCTTATCTTGATCTCCCGATAGCTGTAGGACTTCTCAAAGCCACTTCAAAGATTAACGCCGACCTATCAGACTTTGTCTTCTTTGGAGAGCTAGGTCTTGATGGAAGCTTGAGAAGAGTAAGGGGAGTATTGCCGATTTTGCTTTCACTTTCAAGAAGGGCAAAGGGTATGAAGATAGTGCTACCTGCTCCTAACAGACAGGAGGCTTCAATAGTAGACAATTTGACAATATTTACGGCCGATAATCTGAACGATCTGGTCGGTTTTCTAAACGGGTATATAGAGAAGTCTCCCATCGCTTATTCGCAGCCAGAACTTGGTAATGTTAGTGGGCCGGACATGTCTGAGATCAAAGGTCAGGAGTTTGCCAAAAGAGCTTCCGAAGTTGCTGCTGCAGGTGGTCACAACATCTCTCTTCGAGGTTCACCAGGATGCGGCAAGACAATGCTTGCACGCAGGATTCCGTCAATTCTTCCTCCTCTGACTATGGAAGAGGCTATTGAGACAACGATGATTTACAGTGTTGCGGGCCTCCTTGGAGAGAAAGGACTAATAAAGGAGAGGCCTTTTAGATCGCCGCATCATACTGCATCGACAACGTCCATTGTCGGAGGAGGCAATGACGCAAAGCCGGGCGAGATTAGTCTGGCTCATAATGGAGTATTGTTCATGGACGAGTTTCCGGAATTCAGAAGAGATGTTATCGAGGCTCTCAGACAGCCGCTAGAGGATGGAGTGATAACAGTGGCCAGGGCGAAGCTAACTGCGACATATCCAGCAAGGTTCATGATGGTTGCTGCTCAGAATCCCTGTCCCTGCGGGTGGTACGGAGATAAAACTAGAGAGTGTACATGCTCTTGGTATGACATACAGAGGTACAACAGAAAGATCTCGGGTCCAATGGAAGATAGAATAGACATCTTTGTGGATATGCCAAGACTAGATTTCGACAAGTATATGGAAAACTCGACGACAGAAAGCTCGGACGAAATTCGGAAGAGGGTCATTGCGGCAAGAAAGAGACAGTCGGAGAGATATGAGGGAATGAGCATATTTTCGAATAGTCAGCTCGGTCATGCCTTGCTGAAAGAATACGTCCCACTCGATACTGCATCGAGATCACTTCTTTCGGCGGCCATGGATAAGATGAAATTAACCGCAAGGGCCATTGATAGAGTTCTAAAAGTAGCACTTACAGTTGCCGATCTCGAAGAAAGCAAAGTCGAGGCCAGGCACATTGCAGAGGCTTTGCAGTATCGAAGAAAGACCTAGAGTTCATAGTTCAAGGTCTTCATAAGAGATCTTACCAGAAGAAAACTAAACGGAATGACGAACAATGAGTAAACAAGCACCGAAGAGATCTTACCAGAAGAACACTGAACGGAATCACGAACAATGAGTAGACAAGCACCGACGTGATTCTTCCAAAGTTTGGTAAATAGACCCATGTTGCAATACCTATTAAGAACAGATAACTGAGACCGAACCATCTGTATCTGGGAGAAAGCTCCGTGCAAATAATAATAACGATACCGGGCAGCATTTCTATCAAAGCGACCGTAGAAAAACCGTGGGAAAAAAGAGCGAATCCTACAAATATCAAGCCCACCGATCTTCCAATGATTGAAACCAACTGCCTTCTCTCAAGAGTGAATCCGGAGAAAAAGACGGCCTTTGCAACAAAAGGAATAAGGATGAAAGAGATCGCGGCGTCGATCGTAAGGGTGTAACTCATACCAATATAAAAGATGGCTAAAACGAAGCTTATTCCTAAAGCCATATTAGATGAAAGGCTGTCGATTGTCTTCTCCCTTTCGTCAAATCCGGGGATTAATCGGAGCATCCTCAGTGAAGGAAAGAGGTAGAGGCCCAGCAAGAGTAGAGAATACCAGCCTACCGCCGTCTTAATGAGAGAAACTGATAGGATAATTATGAAGACATCAAATATCAAGATACCCGTTTTAAGCAACAACCTAATCACCCTCTTCCAGTTCAAAGAGTTCTTCGACAGTACAGTGAAGAATATTTGCGAGCTTAAGAGCAAGTTTAACTGAAGGTTTGAATTTCCCTTTTTCGACCGCGATTATTGTCTGCCGGCTTACTCCGGCCATTCTTGCTATATTGTCCTGTGTCATTTCTCCATTCTTGAATCTAAATTCCTTCATTCTGTTCTTCATAGCCATCACCTGGGTCAAGTGTACATAATACTTTACATAATGTCAAGTATTATAAACATTTCATTTTTGTAGCTCAGCCTACTCAAGTAAAGATATAACGTTTGAAGAAAGGAGTAAAGAGTTTCTTTTGTCATAACGCATAAGTCACACTATAAGACTAAAAGACTAGATTGTTTTTGAGATGTTCCGGGAGGTGGATACATGAAATCGGGAATCTTAGAAAAGATTGATCTTGCTTTCAAGTCTGTGAATCCTCGTCTGTCGAAGGTCTTTCTGCCATGGACAGTGAGAAATCCAAGATACATTCGTGGTTCTGCCAAGCTCTTGGAAGCATTCAAAGAATCTGAATCGTTGAGAGACTCTCTCCTTAAGGAAGGATTAGTGGTTCCTCCAATAATGATACTGGGTATCACTAACAGGTGTAATCTCAAGTGCAAGGGATGCTTCGCAAGTGCTCTCGGCAACTCCGGAAGGGAAGGGCTACCTACGGTAAAGGGATTATAGACAGCGAAGATTGGGACAAAGTGATTGATCAGGGCAGAGGGCTCGGGATTTTTACTTTTCTTGTCGCGAGGGGCGAATTATTCGTGAATCCACACGGGTCACATTTTTTGAGTGGTTTGTTTCTTCGGTAATTCTGTCTTTCAGAAAATAGATAATCTCTAATGCGTAAAGAGGTTATGAATAGAGCTTTTGGTCGACATACTCTTTCTGATTGTGCTACGAAGGAGAACAGGACTGGAGATATTTATATCTAACTTCGTCACAGAAGAATTCTTCGAGTAATTCATCAGTCGATATTCTTTCGGCTACACCAGATAGGTGCTTGTCGTCCAAATTGTAGCTCTACTGATAAATCATGTCTAGCCATTCCAGTTTATCAGTTTCAGTCTCTAGAGAAGGAACTCAGTTGAAATACTCCTGATGGTTTATTGGTCCTTAAACGCTGGCTTCATTTACCATCTAAGCGCTTTCCACTGAAGAAAGCAACCTGTCTTTCAAGATGTGAGCATATTGCTTCTATGTCTTCTAGATCTACTCTGTTTTCATCTTCTCGCTCGGGATGAAAGGCAAAACGCGGATCCATGTGAACGATCACTCGATCACGACGATTCTTTAGTTTCTTAATTCGTTCTGCAAGGAGGGCTTCCTCTCTATCAAAATCGTCCATTATTCGATATAATTCGCGTCGAAAGTGTTTTGGGCAGCCTTGTCGGATATACTCTCGAAAAGTCTTCATGGTGAAGCCGCTGTTGCGTACCAGTTTGGACGCCCTTATTATAGAGGCATCGAAAAGTGAATCCCTTATCACGGGGTGGGTTGAAGTTTTGTAGAGCTCGATGTCGACCCTGAGAAGATCTGTCTCGTCTTTAAGAACCTTCAGTCTTACAAGGTAACCCTTTTGCTTTTCCGGTTTGACCATAGAAAGAACATCCATATTTCAATTATAGCTATTTGCGAAGAACAAAGCTAGGAGAAAAATAAAGAGCGGGAATCACCCGCTCTTCACTTACTTTTCAATAATAACCTTAAGGTGTCCACTTCGTGTATATCATAGGTTGCTGAACAGGGCCTGCCACAAAACGCTCTGTCAAAGTCCATGACGTAGTCGAAGGACTTCCACCCTTTATTGCCGTGTAACACTTGTACAACAATGCGGGCAGGGTGTCTATGGATTTGCTAGAGGCGTAGGATGTGACTTCTGACCAGCCTGTGCCGGTAAAGGAAGAGAGTTTCTGCAGGAAGTCACCCGACCACTCAACATACATGTCTGAAGGATTGTAATCCGCCGCGCCACCTGCGCTGTCCCAGTCGGGATAAGCCCCCTTGGTAGCGGTAGTTGTAGTTATTATTATTTCGACATTTGGAGGGATAACGCCGGCGGATTTCAGACCCTCAAGCCAGCTACCAGAATGGCAGGATTCGATGATTATGCAGAACTTCACGCCAGAGTGTTCGAGTATATAAGTTCTCAACTGATTTGCGAAGAAAGTCGTTCCCCCGAGATTCATGAGGTTCGTGTTTCCATGCGCAATAAAGTACAAAGTCATATAGTTTACCTTTTCAGTTGTCAGTAGCTCATCCATTGCGGCTAGAACGGCAATCCAGTTCGGAGCAGCTGCGCCCGAAACATACTTCACGTCACGCACTCTGTCAGTTCCCATTATTGTCTTGAAAGCGTTGGACATAAGATCCCGTACATCTCGAGCCTCCGCGTAAAGATTCTGTGTGGGAGTGAGTCCACTGGTAATTACGGCCCCCTTTATCCTGAAAAACACTTGTGTCCAGTCAACAACAGTTCCAGTGATTATTTCCCTGACATATTTCCACTTGTCCCAAATAACTGCTTTAGCATAGAGATTCCGATCGCTCAAAGGTGAAACAATGTTTCCGTTAATCGTTGGCCAGCCTTCGGTGTCTTCTTCGAAGATAATCTCGTTTGTCTTTGACACAACGACGAGTTTCCCAGGGTGATCGTAGAATGCACCGGGAGCTTCATCCAGATAGAAGAAATAACCTGATTCATTTATGCCTTGCAACTGATACTGGAGTTCCTGGCCTCCAGCCGACTCGGATCCGATGATATCGTCCTGATCGACTTCTCCCAGATATAGGCCGGTAAATGGGCCTTCCGGTTCTCCTTCCTCCTCTATGAACTGAATGAACTTTCTTGTGGCAGCTACAACAGGGTCTTTTGGAATACAGGAAGATATCATGAGCATTGCAACGAGAGCCGCAACAATAACTATTGATACTCTTTTCAGCCGCATAATATCACCTTCCCGTCATGCGGAGCTTTCCTGTTCATATTCGAGCTGTATGTCAATAAGTCATTGTGCACGCAGATTATAGTATTGAAAGAAAGATATTTAAGTTTATATTGACTCAACGATCGATTACGTTATAAATTCGATTGTTAGAGTTTTTAGCGTAAGATTCTGTGTTTAATGTGAGTATCGTAGTAATGGCACAACAAAAAGACAGAAGTAAATCGGCAGCGGTACTTTTAAGAGAAAGCAGATATTTCAAAATGAAAAAGAGGGTGTTTCCACCCTCTTATGATTATGCATTTTGATCAGTAATACTCAATCTCGCGAGTTTCTTCTTCTTCAACAGTTGCAGTCTCTTTCCAGGTTTCTTTTTCGAGATCAGCAGCGTTCATTACATAATAGCCTACTTTATGCATATAGTTTCCCATTGAATCATATTCATACTCGTATACAACGGCCTCTTTCTCTTCACCAAACGCGCTGTCGGATATTCTCAGAACAACATCGCCCATCTCGTTGTATTCAAGAATAGATTCAATAGGTTCCGGTTCGCTTCCGGGTTCTGCGAACATATACATGTACTCCAGTTCTCTAATGCTCTGATTCTTAGCGTTATATTCGAAGACTGTTTTTGTCATTACCATGCCCATCATTCCGAATGACTCTTCAATTAGATTTCCGTTGTCATCGTACTTCATCGAGATAGTCATTTCAATTTTCTGGCCTTCGCTCATTCCAGATATCTTCTGGGCGATCAGTCTTCCTGCCTCATCATATTCCATGATCAAATTAGAGTCGCCTTCGGAGTCTTCAACAACTATTCCAGCAATTCTTCCGTTTTCGACCTTTATTTCGTCGACGTTTTCCTCAACACCATTCTCTCTC
This sequence comes from Mesotoga sp. HF07.pep.5.2.highcov, assembly GCF_003666285.1. Taxonomy (NCBI): domain Bacteria; kingdom Thermotogati; phylum Thermotogota; class Thermotogae; order Kosmotogales; family Kosmotogaceae; genus Mesotoga; species Mesotoga sp. HF07.pep.5.2.highcov. Next base: position 13,147 of record NZ_JFHJ01000604.1, read on the forward strand.
CCCGATACAGAAAGAAGTTTCCCATTACTGTCGTAATTGAAGAGTATTGCACTCTGTTCATTACCGTCTTTGTCATATTCAATCTGCGAAACAAGACTGCCATTCTCGTTGAAGAAAAGAACACTGTATCCAGAGAGGACGAGCTCCTCGTCGACTCCCAGATCCATTTCGTTCTCCGGGTATAATATTTTTGCTGACTTAACGGGTCCCCTCAATCCGAAATCCTCGGTGCTCATAGGAATCATAAACTCCGATTGTCCAAGAGCAATCACAGAGAAAACGAGCAAAACCAAAAATAGAGAGATTCTTTTCACTGCTACACCTCCATGTGCAAAGTTACTATAATCATACAGGAGTTGGATAAAAACGGTATCATTTATCTCTCCTATAGGCGGTATTATGATGAAAGATTTCTATGTTGATAAGCCCTCTTTTGAGGAGTCAAGACGGATTATGGAGAAGATGTATCACTCGATTCCCGAATCGAGTAATGGTAGGTATTCGCTTTCAGAACTCAGGCCAATTGAGGAAGTCTACTTTGATTTTTTTAAGAGAGGCGATAAATTGCTTGTTTTGAGAGGCCAAGGAGAGATAATTGGGCATATCCACTTTGGGCCACAGAGGGACGAACGGTTTTCTTCCAATTTATCTGGACACATCTATGATCTATATGTCAAGAAAGGGTACAGAGGAGAAGGAGCAGGAAGGACTCTTCTTAGGTCTGCTTTGGAGGAAGTTAAGCCTATTTTTCAGACAATTACCGCCAATACCTATAGATTCGGAGCTGGATGGCATATGCTGAAAAGTGAGGGCTTCAATGAAAAGAGAATTACGTTCAGTACCGATAAACGACTTTCACACTCTAGGATAAATGCCTTCGAAATCTTCCGCGGTCTTCCTGATGATCTTGGAAAAGTCTTTGTCGAGATCTCTTCTTCTCCTACAATAGTAAAACGCCAGCTTCAAATGACGCCAAGTGAGCTGTTCTTCAATCTGAATGAAATCATGGACTCTGGAGGTAGAATTCTAATTTGCCGGCAAGATGAAGAAACGGCGGGAGTTCTAATCTATTCTGTCTTCGAAGATCTTATGACTTACAGTCTTCTCGGATTTATAGAATTTGTTTTTGTCAGCGAACGTTTTCGTCGAATGGGTATAGGAAGAAACCTACTTTCATTCCTAAGTGAGTATCTATTGATTAGGGGGGTTGAAGAATCCTTCTTTGAATGTGTATTTGAAAGTGATTATCACTTCTGGTCTAGAGCCATTGGTATGAAAGAATTTTCAGTTCTTCTCGAGAAGAAGGTGGAAAGTTAAGAAGAGAGAAGGATTTCTGAATGAACGTGATGGTCATCTGATCGAATTTGAGTCCTCATCACGATAATTCTGACCAATTTGAGGGATTGGAAGCTGATGCTATAATTAATAAGTCAATCAAACTAAAGGAGAATCTCCCTTGCATAACAAACGTCTTCCACTCTTGCTGACATCTCTGTTAGTGTTCTTTGTGATGTTCGGTTTTGGTTTGCTCTTGCAGCTGAAGCTAAGAGAGCTTGGGGCTTCACTTCTTATGGTCGGGCTTCTTACAACAGTGAGAGGCGCTGTAGAGACTTTTGGTTCTCCGGCCTGGGGAGCAATATCTGACGGACTTAAGAAACGAAAACTACTGATGATATTACTTGTACTCACGCCGGCCTTTCTCTACTTTGCCTATTCAGTAATTGAGACTCCCATAGTATTCATTCTCTTTTCTTCATTAATTGCTTTCTTTACCGCTGGATTCGAACCTATAGCAATGGCTCTGAGCACTGAGCATTCACGGGATTCGGTCAGGAATACTTCAAGAGAACTGTCGATATTGAATACTGCAAATTCAATCGGAATGCTAACTGGCAGAATTATGCTCTCGATTCTTCTAGTCTTTTTCACTGTGAGCCAGGCTATAAACTGGTATGCATTCGTTGCTCTGATTGCTGTCATACCTGTCCTTTTCTTGAAGGAAGAGAAACACCTCGTCTCTCGTAGAAAGGGCTTCTTGAACAGGTTGTTCCCCTTGAAAGAGGATTCTACGCCTCTCTGGGAAAATGGATTATGGGCTGTCTATGCTGGTACTTTCTTGAGACAACTTGGAACGGCTGGAGCCACTTCGATAATTGCAATATATATGACTGAAAGAATTGGTTTGTCAGGAGCGGCTACAGCAATCATTACTTCGATAAACCCCTTTATGCAGATCTTTTCTCATATATTCTTTGGAAGGGTGATATCTAAAACTGGACCAAGAAAGAGCACACTGATCGGCATAGGTCTAACAGTATTCACAATGGTTTTCTTTGCCGTGGCAAAGAACTGGGTCCTCATTGCGATTGGGTACTTCTGCCTTGGCATTGCCTTTGGAGCCTTCATAAACGGTGCCGGTACTATGGTATCTCTCTGTTCACCGCCGGGGAGAAGAGCCGAGTTTCTGGGACTTCTTAGGTCGGCCAGAGCCATTGGTTTTATGGTTGGGCCATTGCTGGCCGGAACTGTTGCGGAATATTCTTATTTCGGCATGTTCATTATGATGGCTTCACTCATTGCAACTGGAGGACTAATCGTAATTGCTTTTACGAAGGAACAATTCGTTACAGGCTGAGTTAAATCGGCGTATGATAATCTATTAGAATCTCAGGAATGATATGAGATCATTCAAAGTACTTGGGGCAGTTCGGGCAAGAAGAATAGTCAAAGCGGAGGTGAAGGAGTTTGCTGAGATACATCGTGAAAATCCTTGTGTCATCGGTAATAATCGCTCTTGTTTCTGAAGTCAGCAAGAAGTCTGGATACATTGGAGGACTTATAGCATCTTTACCTCTTACTTCCATGCTCGCGCTTTTCTGGCTCTACAACGATACAAAAAATTCAAGTAAAGTTGCAGAACTCTCAACCGGTATTCTAGTGTTTGTTCTTCCTTCTCTAATTTTCTTTGTCGCTATGCCATTGTTTCTCAGAAGAGGCATCAATTTCTACGTTGCACTTGCCTTGTCCAGTGGAGTCATGATGGCAGGCTATGCCTTCTTTTCGCTCATCCTTTCAAAGTTTGGAGTGAGATTATAATAGTTCTGACTTGAGTGAATTGCTTGACCTCTGTTCGAGAAGCGGTTTCTTGCTGAGTGTTTCACAAGAAAGTCCTCGTTATACTTATGGATTCCCAGGTCTATGAAACCTGCTCCTATAACTGTCCGAGCCCAGAATTTGAATTTGCTGATTCTCTTGAATATCTGCGCGACCAGCTTCGTGCTTATGGCAATTCCGATGGCAACAACGACAACAGGAAGGCCGGTTCCGATTCCTCAGATAGCAGGAATCAACAGCCTGGACTGTTCATTGATGGCGAGTGGTATTACGCTTCCAAAGAATAGTACAGCCAATACAGGGCAAAAGGTGAGGGCGAAGAGAGAACCGAGAATCAGGGCACCAAGCAGACCTTTGCTCTTGATCTTCTCTTGAGGCTCATTGCTAGATCTTTCACCTTGTTTCTGAAACTCAACGGAACTCAAGAAGGAACATGCTTACGATGATCATTATCGGACTTTCTTCGCGTTTGCCCCCATTACTGGGCATGTTTTGCAACGGATGGTGCCACGAAAATAGTAAAGAACTGAATAATCTTCCGGAAGATAGGGGTCCTACATTTCCACAAGAACAGACTCCCTGGTCGTCGAAGATTTATGTAGGAGAATTATTTCGTCATAAGTAAAATAAGCAATACTGATCGAGGCAAATAGTACCAAACAGATTCTAATGATTCTCTTCAGTTTAGCGTTTTGCCTCCACAAAAAGCAATTGCGCAATTTCGGATTTCTTTCGCCGGCTTTTCGTACCCAAGAACCTCCACTTGTTTCTTTCCCAAAGATTTTCTGAGCCGTTATTCTTGTCTCAATCCTTTCATCAAAGCGCGTTAGTATCAGGCTCAATTAGCGTCTCTTATGGAACCCGCAAAAGATCAAACCAGAGAGCTTCAGATCTTGAAGTCAATTGTGTTCTTTGATTTCGACTGCCCCATTTCGTATCCTTTGCCAAGCACAAGAACTAGACCAAGTTCTGCAGGCAGGCCGACCTCAGTAATTTTCTCAACTGTAGATTTGACGTCATACTCAACTCTTCGAAATTCATATGAAATACTCTGCTGGACAACATCAATAATCAAATAGCAGGCCTTGGGATTTCCGTCCTTAGGCCTGCCGACGCTGCCGTCGTTGAAGACGAGTTTTCCCATCGCCCAGCGAACCATGGAAGATGCGTATGACCGTTGACGACAACATCGGCTTTGACCCTCTCCAGCACTTTCTGTAGCCTTTCGCTTGAAGTATCTGGCCTTATGTACTCAAGTAAATGATCTACAGGGCTTCCATGAACAAGAAGAAATTTCACACCCTCTTCTTCGAATTCCAATGTGTGAGGAAGTGAACGTAGGAACTCCTTAGCTGCAGCTGAAGTATTTGTTATGCTCCAGTTTAAGGACTCGTCTCCAACTTCCGTTTCTCTGCCGGGATTATATGCGCAGCCGCAGCTTTTCTTTTCATAACCTATCGCATCATCATAATTTCCCATTATCGTAGGGATTTTAAGGTCGCGAATTCTTTGAACAACCTCTTGTGGCTGAGGGCCATACCCTACTAGATCTCCAAGACAGTAAATTCTTTCAATGTTTTGACTCTCAATATCTTTCAGCACTGCCTCAAGAGCCTCAAGATTTCCGTGTATATCCGAAAAGAATACGATTCTCATTTTTCTTGACCTCCAGTAGTGATCTCCAGACTAGATAGATATTACTCGATAAATATTGTCTCAGTATTCTTTCATTGTTGCACAACAATGCAACATGGATTATTCTATTAGTATATCCCGTTTGGAGGTGTCTGATGAACAAAAGGACAGTCATGCTTTTCAAGGCACTGGGTTGTAGCTGGCGATTAAAAATTCTTGAACAACTTTCAAAGGGTACCCTATGTATTTGCGAGCTGGATGATCTTTTTGCGATAGATAAAACAACTCTCTCAAGGCACGTTAAGGCATTGGTAGATGCGGGCCTCGTCAAAGAGAACAGGAATGGTGCGAGAAAGGAGCTCAGCATAGCAGATAGAAGAGTCCTGGAGATTGTCGAGCTTGCCAAGTCAATCACTGATGTGTCATCACAAGAATCGGAGTAGATGACTGTGTACAGCACTGTAATCTATTTCATAACTGGATCGCTTCTAGTTATCTCTCTCATTGTAAGTCGAAAAAAGACACTTATGGCGCTCGAGAAAGCGTGGAGATCATTTGAGGGAATTCTGCCTGAACTGATCGCTATTCTGCTTTTCGTTGGATTGCTTATCGCGCTGTTGAATCCCGAGACAATTTCGCAGCTGCTAGGAGAAAGTTCGGGAGTTTGGGGGTTGCTTATAGCTTCAGCTGTTGGATCAATCACTTTGATTCCCGGTTTTGTCGCTTTTCCCACGGCGGTCATGTTGCTCGATAATGGAGCCGGGATAACTCAGATAGCTCTTTTCATTTCCACTCTGATGATGGTTGGAGTTGTTACTTTTCCGGTTGAGAAGAAATATTTTGGAAGTAGACTGACGATTATGAGAAACGTGATGGCATTTGGATTCTCGTTTATAGTTGCCGGTCTTATGGGAGTGATTCTGGGATGAAGGCGAAAAGGTATGTCTTTCCGCTAGTAATGGCAGGGTTCGTTTCTGCAGTATTTGCCGCAAACAATCAAGTCGGGCGAAACGCACTGAGCATTACTGGAACGAGTTTTTTGGAAATGTTATCAGTTATTCCTCCGATATTTATTCTCTTGGGCCTTCTCGATGTCTGGATTCCGAGAGAGAAGATTACCAAACATCTGGGAGAGGAATCAGGTATCAAGGGAATATCACTATCCTTTCTTCTTGGAGCGGCTGCGGCGGGACCTTTATATGGCGCCTTTCCAATAGCAGCGGTCTTCATGAAGAAAGGAGTGAAGTTTTCGAACGTACTGATCTTCGTTGGAGCTTGGTCAACAACTAAGATTCCGATGTTCATGTTCGAAATGGGATCACTGGGTGCAGGGTTTGCTCTGCTCAGATTGGCAATAAACATTCCGGGAATACTACTTATGGCGATAATACTAGAAAGAATAACCGGTAAGGAAAGTATTGATGCGATATGTGCACAGGCTGCGAGCATTAGTGAATAGGAGACATAATTGAGATGGAGAAAGATTTGAAGAAAGAAGTTACGAAGTTCGTATTGTTGGCAGCTGGTTTTCTTGTTTTCTATTTTCTTCCTTTTGGAAGTCAATATGTACAGGATGCAATAATCAGCGGATTTACAATGCTTGGTTCATATGCAAGAGAACACGTACTTCTCTGTCTTGTGCCTGCCTTTTTCATTGCAGGCACTATCACTGTATTTATACGGAAGGATTCAATATTGAAACTACTGGGTCCCGACGCCCGAAAGATCATTTCATATCCAATCGCTGCCATTTCTGGTGGAATTCTGGCAGTTTGTTCTTGTACAATTCTTCCTCTTTTCGGAGGTATATACAAACGGGGCGCCGGCCTTGGACCGGCAGTTGCCTTCCTCTTTAGCGGTCCGGCGATAAACGTTGCTGCAATCTTCTTGACTGGAAGTGCTATTGGATGGGAGATGGCACTTGTGAGAATTCTTGGAGCCTCGACCTCGGCAATTTTTGTTGGTTTAACGATGCAGAGCATCTTTAGAGAAAAGGGATCAGGAGGTTTTGCGACCCAGGAATCGGATGATCATGTTTCCTGGCCTGAGGCGATTGGTTTTCTGGGTCTCCAGATGACCTTCTTAATTGTTGGCGGCCTGGCTATCGATCCGATAGTTAAGGCATCAATACTGATTATCTCCGCTATTGTGGTTTTTGTTATGGCTATACGTTTCAAGGGAGAACTGAGAAATCAATGGATAGGTGAGACTTGGGATTTTGCGAAGAAGATTCTTCCTTACCTTTTCTTCGGAGTCTTTGCCGCTGGAATAATATCCAGCGCGCTTCCCCAGAGCGTTGTCGAGTCACTTCTTGGGGGCAACAGATTTGTCTCAACTCTCTTTGCATCAGTCTTTGGAGCTTTCATGTATTTCGCGACTCTGACTGAAGTTCCTATCGTCCAGTCGCTAATGTTTCTAGGAATGGGAAAAGGTCCCGCCCTGGCGCTCTTTATGGCGGGTAATTCACTTAGTTTGCCTAGCATGATAGTTATAACTAAACTTCTGGGAAAGAAGAGAGCATTCACTTACTTTGGACTGGTAGTGTTATTCTCCACGCTGTGGGGATTCATATATGGAAGTCTATTTTAGGATTAAGGAGGTCGCACAATGAAGATCGAAATCTTTGGTTCGGGCTGTCCGAGGTGCAAACAGACAGAAAAGATTATGAAGATGGCCGTTGAAGAGTTGGATTCAGATGCGATAGTGGAGAAGGTAACAGACATGATGGTGATCATGGAGAAGGGAATAGTATCGACTCCCGCTGTCGCAGTCGATGGAAAGATCGTTATATCCGGGAAGATACCCTCACTAGATGAGGCGAAAAGACTCATCAAAGGTTGATAGAAGAAATGTTTAGGTGATAGATTAGTGGAGGGGGATGCCCTTCCATTTTTCAACCATGTAGATGGAGGTCAAGAATGAAAGTGGTAGCCTTTAATGGAAGTCCGCGTGTTGATGGAAACACCTCTAAGATGATTGAAGAAGTCTTCACTGTTCTAAATGATGGAGGAATAGATACCGAGATAGTACAAATTGGCGGGAACCCCGTAATGGGGTGCACTGCCTGCAATATCTGCTTCGAGACGAAAAACAGGAGATGCGCAATAGTTGATGACTATGTTAACGGTTGCATAGAAAAGATGCTTGAGGCAGACGGAATTATCTTCGGGACGCCGACTTATTTTGCGGATCTCTCGCCCGAGGTGAAGGCTCTGATTGACAGAGCAGGGATGGTGGCACTTGCCAACAACGCTATGTTTAAGAAAAAAGTAGGTGCGGCCGTAGTAGCGGTTCGAAGAGGAGGATCTGTTCACGCATTCGATTCTATCAATCACTTTTTCCTTATCTCTCAAATGATAATTCCCGGTTCATCATACTGGAATCTCTCTCTAGCCTGGCGAAAAGGGGATTTCGAGAAAGATAAAGAGGGAATACGAACGATGAGAGTTCTCGGTGAAAACATGGCCTGGTTGCTAAGGAAGATCAACCAATAGTCTGTTGTAATGAGCTTTCAACTTGATTTCTGCCGAACTAGAATAGATTGCGGCCTCCGAAATTGTATGCGGCTGGCAAGACTATAAATTGGAAAAAGTACCACTGTCTATCTTTTTGCAAGAAGGCACTTTCACCAAATGCCTTACGACAGTTCATGGTTCACTTCTGCGCGAAACTCGATAACAAATCTGATAGTTGTTCCATCTCTTCACAGCTAAGATATCCGGTTCTTGCCTCTTGTTTTGACACTTGATAAATGGGGTTTTCGAGAACTAAAACTGGTATCTTATTTGCATGTCATTGTGTTGGAGGTGCGAAAGTGTACACGTGGATGAAAACTCTTGGATGGATAAACTTCACTCTTCTTGTCATAAACACATCTCTTTTTCTGACAAGATGGTTCTACCGCACATTCAATAAAAGGCTTGAGCGTTTTCCCTGGAAGGGCTTTAAGAAACTGATGGTAGTCCTGGCCGCTGTTCATCCTTGGACTGGTTCAATTCTCTTGTTCACTGCCCTTTATCATGGTTATCTTGCAACAGGAGGTTTTGTCCTGTACAGTGGTAGTCTTGTTTTCATCGGGGTATTTGCACAGTTCATAGTATATTTGTTAGGAAAGTATGTTTCGGCTATGAAGAAGAAATGGAGACCCATACATAAAGGCCTGATGATAGCCACATGGGCGCTGTTTCTTTTCCATATTTTTGCGCCGTATTCTATTTGGATTCCAATTCTCTAGTCCATTGTTGCTAGCGATCTCAAGAATGGCAGTACAATTTCGAGGAATTCCCCGGGGCTTTCCTCATGTGGTAGGTGGCCCGTATCTGGAATGATTGACAGCTGGGCTAAGGGAAGCTCTTTCGCGAGCCTTACTGAGTCCTCAACGGGTACTATTCTGTCGTTATCTCCAGTGATAACTAATGACGGTACATAAATCACGGGAATTTTGGAATAGTCGTAAGGCTTTCTTGCAAGCGTCAGTTCCCACAAAGCTCTGTCCCAGTTTTCCGCCTTCAGTGGTTTTTCGTATCCTTCAAGAATATCTGGGGTCAGCTTGCTGGTATCGTACCAAGCCAGATCTAGAAGATTTCGTGAGTTTCCCAGAAAAATTCTCGATACAAGAGGACCTAGATGTCTACCCTGTGGTGTGTTTGTCAGTAAGTTGAAAAATGGGTTATCTGCATCGTTCGTATATACGGCAGCATCTACGAGTACGAGTCCTTTGACCTTTTGTGGGTACGATGCCGCTACTTCCAGTGCAGTAAGGCCGCCGGCAGAATTACCGATCAGGATAGCCTCTTCATATCCCAGATGCTCGATAAGTGATACTGTAAGTTCTACCTGACCTTCCATTGAATAAGGGTTGAAAACCTCAAGATCTTTACCCAACGGTCTTGAGGTAAAACCAAATCCAGGTCTGTCGAACGCGACTACGAAATACTCCTCAGCTAAAGGACCAATTACCTCGCGCCACGAAAAAGTGCTGGCCCCAAACCCATGAAGAAGAAGGACCAAAGTAGAACCTTCACCGGCGCTCTTGTAATGAATGTTTATGTTCTTTATGTTGACAAACATGCTATCTTCGTCTGCAAGTAGAAGAGGGTCCACAGTGCCCTCCAGATCTCTCACGGGGATGAGAAAGGGAGCAATTAAGACTACCGAGAGCAAAGAAACCACAATGACAATGAATTTCATGACTATTCGACTCCTTGCGATCTTATCGAAGCGAAGGCTTTGTTGACAAGCAACTCCGCTTCCACTCCGTCCCTTGGGAGCAAGACAGATCCCGCTTTGAGTTCCAGCGTTGAATCGCCTTGGTCCAATTTCCACTTCTCAAAGGAACTAAGGACTTTTCCAATTATCCTGGCGGCGGAATCAGGATTTTTAAGGTCCTCGGCAAGCAGAAGAAATTCTCTTCTAGAAAACCTACACAGCGTATCGCTCTTTCTTATGCCCTTGACAAGCTCTTCTGTTATCTCTACAAGCGTTGCTTCTTGGATGCTCTGAACTGCTTCTCTATTACTTAGTTCAAATGCAGCGACCATCGAAAACAGGTTGTTTCTTCTGCTTCTAAATATTGCCATGTTCAATCTGTCTCTGAAAAGCACGTAATTTGGGAGCCCAGTCTCGCCGTCAAAATGGGCAAGTTCAGAAATTGTTTGTTCGGCTAGCTTCAAGTCTGAGATATCTTCTACCACAAAGAGAAAGTACAATGCATTTGGTACCGATAATTTCTTCAAATAATACCTCAACCATCTCCCGTTCTTTCTTATGTGGTGGTATTCCAAAGCCTCTTCACTTCTACGTATCAAATCTCTCATCTTCTTCTTAATCTCTTCCCGCAACCCTTCTATCAGATTTGAGGCCCGGTTGTTTGCCACAAGCACGTTCGAGAATTCATCGAGCACAGCTACTCCGTCCTCAATAAGAGACAAAGCCTGCGTAAGAAGTTCTGAGAGCTGCTCTGAGGAAATGTTGTCTTTCATTGTTTCACCACCCTTTGCTTTTCAGTCGTTTCTATTCTACCTGTAAAGTACAAATTTACATATTTGCTCATTAAAGGATCATTCTTCCATCTGTGAAAGCCAAAGGTCAGAGTGCAATTGTATAATGGGCTTACACAGGTAGAAATCGATATAGAGGAGGCAAGAAGTGAAAAAGAGTGTTTTCATAGTTCTAAGCCTTGTTTTTTTCTTCTCATTCTTTTTTCTTCAAGGATGCGATCGTTCCAAACTAACGACAACAGTAACTTCTGTGATTGATGGTGACTCTATTACTGTAAAGGCTCTTCAAGGAACGGTTAGGCTCATTGGTATAGATGCACCAGAGGTCACTTCAGGAAGCAAGCCGGCCGGTCAATTTGCCGAAGAAGCAAGAGAGTTCTTGAAGCAGATGGTCCTGAACAATGGAAAGGTTACCCTTGAACTCCATGGAAAGGATTCTTACGGAAGGCATCTTGCTTACCTCTTCAACTCTGAAGGTGAATTTGTGAATGCAGAACTAGTCAGGCAGGGTCTGGCGAGACCTCTAACCTATGAAGATACCTCCCATAATTCAGCGAAAATCAGAGAAGCCTACAGACAGGCTTTCAATAACAGAAGTGGGATCTTCTCATCCTACAATGATTTTCAAGTTTATGATGCCTCTGAGGTTCGTGAAGCCCTTTATCCGTATCAATTGGGCGGTTTTCTCGGAAAGATAGTATGGGTCGAGTTCACTGTGATTGACGTAAATGGCCTTACGGTAGTTGGTGATGATATTGTCGTGAGAGTAAGGCCTGAGGAAGCGACACTTTTCGGTCAGGATTCCAAAGATTTGCAAAGACTGTACAGAAAGAAAATCAGGGTTTTCGGTGAGATCTGGCAGGATGATTCTGGCAAGGTCTTGATGCTTTTGAGAGACCCGGCCATAGAGATCACCGGAATATCTCAATTTGCAAATTCCTCGCCTTTTCTTCTTCCAAAAGCTGCTTGAAATACTTCCAATGCGAAAGCAGTCTTAGAATCCAAGAGAATTGACAAGAAGAAAAGTATATGCAAAAATAGATTGCAATGAGTTTGCGCAAATGAATTGCAATACGGAGGTGTCAATTGAAAAGACTGACATCACTTAGAAGAGAAGTTTTGGATCTGATAAACAACTCTGAATCGCCTTTGAGTGCCGATGGTATTTATGGAGCGCTGAAGGAGAAACCAAACCTTTCAAGCGTTTATAGAAGCCTTGCCTTTTTGGAAGATGAGGGGCTAATACGGTCAATATCCTTCGAGTGCGAGACGAGATTTTATTTCAGTAGTGAAAGAGAACCGGTACATTTTTTGCACTGCAAAAAGTGCCACAAAACCGAACCATTTTATGAGTGTTTTGCAGATTCTTTTGCAAAGAAAGTTGCGGAAAGCCGTGATTTTACGATTACTAATCATGTATTTTACTTCATTGGAATTTGTGGAGAGTGCAAGAGAAAACTGCTCTCCGACATAGAGGATGGGAAGCTATGAAAAAACGGACTTTACTAACTATTACAGCGCTAATGATTCTGTTTTCAACAACCCTGTTGCCTCTCAGAATTGTGGCTACCATAAACCCTTACTATTTGATTGTTAAGGAGATAGCCGGTAAGAATGGCCAGGTCGATCTTCTGATTGGACCCGGTCAGAACCCACATATATTCTCTCCCAAGATATCGGACGTGAGAAAGCTAAATGAAGCGGACTTAGTCATTGCGAATGGTTTAAATTTGGAGAGTTTCCTAGAGAGTTATCTTGAAGATCTGGCAGCGCAGGGAAAGCGCGTGTTATACATGGGGAATCAGTTGCCGGATGACTTTCTTGTATCTGAAGATGAAATTGGTGAAGCGAACACCGACTTACACCATTTCAACCCTCACATCTGGCTTGATCCAGTAATTCTGTCCGACTACTTGATTCCCGTTATCGTGGAAGAACTGTCCAATATTGATCCGGTTAACTCGGTGTTTTACAAAGTAAACGCAGAAAAACTAATTTCCGAGCTTCATGATTTCGATGAAAAGGCCAGCTCTTATTTGGAGAGATTTCGAGGGTCGATTGTAATAGTTGCTCATCCAAGTTTCACTTACTTCTTTAGAAGATATGGAATAGAGCTTGAGCCTGTTCTTGAAGGAGTTGGCGATGAGCCAGTATAGGGGAAATAAAGGAACTCGTTGACTTTGTAAGAGAAAAGGATGTCATTGGAATATTTGCTGAGTACCAGCATTCAAAGAGAGCCATAGATATACTGAAAAGCGAAACAGCGGTCGGTCATGGCGAACTGGATAGTTTAGGTCTCTCAATGGAAAGCATTATTGAGCTTCTACAGTGGAATCTCGACGAAATGATGAGGGTATTTGATGGAAAATAAAATTCTGAGTGTCGAAAATTTGAGCTATAGAATTGGAAGTCATTGGATTCTGAGGGACGTTTCTTTCAGTATCTCAAGAAAGGAATTCGTTGGGATAATAGGGCCGAATGGTGCAGGGAAAACAACCCTCATAAAAGCGATAGTTGGAGATCTTGAAGTCTATTCGGGAAAGATCGTTGTTTCCGGGAAGATTGGATATCTATCTCAGAATCCAGACAGGAAGAGAGATTTCCCTATAAAGGTAAGAGAAGTGGCTGCGATGGGGCTATACGGTGATCGTGGAATCTTGAGGCCCTTCAGAAAGAGCGACTGGATTAGAGTGGATGATCTCCTCAGGACGGTAGGTATTTTAGATCTGAGAGATAGAAAGGCCGGCACGCTTTCGGGCGGTGAGTATCAGAGACTGATGTTGGCAAGGGCGTTGGCCTCCGATCCCGACTTGCTTATACTCGATGAACCGGAAGCTGGAGTCGATGAGATGGGTAAAGCTTCTTTTTACAGGTTACTCGAGTCTCTCAAGAATGAAAAGAGTATAGGCATACTAATGGTAAGCCATGACATTGGAATGGTTTTTGACGCTTGTGATACTGTGATGTGCATTAACAAGACTCTACATTGCTATAATGATGCGGATAGTATTACTCCAGAGGAACTGCAGTCCGCGTTCTCTAGCGATCTTGATTTCTTCATAAGATCAAGAGATCATTTCGAAAGGGAGCATCATTTATGATTCAGGATTTTATAAGTGATATCATATCATACAGTTTCTTGCGTAATGCTATTTTAGCCGCAGTTCTTGTAAGTGCACTTACGGGTATCTTTTCAAGCGTGGTTGTTCTTAGAAAGATTGAATTCATTGGTGATGGTGCAGCTCACGCGACGTTCGGCGGTATTGCATTTGGTCTGCTGCTCGGAACGAACTATATTCTCATGGCTGCGATTACGGCCGTGATTTTTGCAGTTGCCGTCAGTTATTTTACGAGAAAGAACAAACTGTCCGAGAGTAGTGTTATTGGAATGCTTCTCCCTCTTTCGATGTCGCTGGGCGTAATTGCTCTCTCATTTATACGGGGCTATACTCCTGATGTTATGGGTCTTTTCTTCGGTAATATACTTATGGTTACTTCTGAAGACGTTTGGATGCTATTGGTAGCTAACGTTATTGCCTGGGTCTTCTTCGCGGTGTTTTACCGAGAACTGCTTTATTACTCTTACGATGAGGGGATGGCAAAACACTACGGTGTACCTATTGGATTTATACATTATGCAGTGCTAATAGGAATAAGTCTGAGCGTAGTAGGCTCGGTGAAAATTGCAGGAATAATTCTTGTCACTGCCTTTTTGGTCATTCCTGCAGTTACTTCAAAGACCATTGCCCGTTCATTCAGAGGTATGATTCTGATTTCACTAGGTATGGCAGTAGTGGCAAGCGTGATGGGCATCTTTGTATCATACGTGCTTGACATGCCTCCAGGGCCCGTGATTGTTGTAATGTTATTCATGGAATTTCTGATAACTTTCTCTTTGAAAGCACTATTTAGAGTCAGATTTTGATCAACCGGTAAATTCCAGAATGGATCTTGATTGATAAGTGAGATTCGTGTTGATTGGTTTTTTCCGCTTGTTAGGACTTCGGAAGTGTGGATAAACTTGTGGCTCGGGGAAGAGATTAAACCCCCGATCGCAGAGAGGAGAATTAACATGAAAATAACTGTTCTTTGCAATGACAAAGGTCTCGAAGGTTTTGAATCTGAACATGGAATTTCATTCTTTATCGAACTGAATGGAAAGAAGTTCCTTTTCGATACCGGATCTACCGACGTTGCAGTTAAGAATGCCGGAAAATTGGGTATAGATCTTTCCGAGGTTGAGTCGATTATTATCAGTCATGGTCACTATGATCATCTTGGTGGGCTAGGAAATGTCTTGAAAAAAACAGGCGCAAAAAAAGTCATGGTCGGCGAAGGATGTCTTGAGAGGAAATTCAGCGGTTCAACGGAATCCAGTCCAGAAGGTTTTGGGAGTGAATATGAGCGGCTCGGAGCTTCTATCGAAACTGTACGCGCTTCGAGAGAGATCACAAACGGCCTACACGTAATGACTGCCGCTCCGTTCGTAACCGAAGAAAGACCTGGAGATAAGCACAACAGAATCAAAGGGGGTACAAGAATTCGAGATTTCTTTGAGGACGAGCTTTCTCTTGCTGTTGTCCAAAATGGTGTTGTGACAGTTATAACCGGCTGCTCTCACAGGGGGATTGGTAACATCGTAAAACAAGCATCGGGGTTTGGAAAAGTAAAGAACGTAGTTGGAGGCCTGCACTTGTTGCACAAGACTGAAGATGAGCTTGAAGAGATCTTTGAATATCTATTGGGTTTCGATATAGATAAGTTCCATATTGGTCACTGTACAGGTGACAATGTAGTGAAGAAGATCGCAGAAAGATTTCCTGCCGAAGTCCGGGAGCTTATGGCCGGCGATAGTTTTGAGTTTCATGGTTGAAACACTGTAATGTGAGTTAAATCAACAATTTGTTTTCGATTTATAGACATTGAGGAGGTTAATGAAGTGGATAGGATTTCGAATTTCGAGTATTTTTTGCCGACAAGGCTAGTGTTCGGTGTTGGATCATTAAACAGAGTTGGAGAGTTTGCAAAGTCCTTGGGCAAGAAGGCACTAATTGTAACGGGTAAGAGCAGTACGAAAAAGACTGGCCTTCTTGACAAGGTAATAGCTATTCTAGAGAAGAATGGAGTAGAAACGGCCGTATTTGATGAGATAGTCCCAAATCCCCTTTCATCTACGGTTGATAAAGGCGCTGAGTTTGCAAACAATGAAAGATGCGATCTGATCATCGGTCTCGGTGGGGGAAGCCCCGTAGACTCGGCAAAACTAATAGCCGTGGTCGCTAAGGATGGCGGTAAATGCTGGGATTACACTGGATCTGGGGGAGGAAGAATTCCCAAATCGGCGCTACCTGTTATCGCTATTCCCACTACTCACGGTACCGGAACCGAGTCAGACCCCTTTGCAGTGGTAACCAATACTGAAACTGACGAGAAGATAGGTGTCGGATTTGACCAAACTTTTCCTACTGTCTCTATTGTCGATCCCGAGGTTATGAAGACTCTTCCGCCCTATCAAACAGCGGCAACCGGAATGGATGCTTTCTATCATGCAATCGAGTCCTACATAAATACAAATCATCAACCAACGTCAGACCTTCTTGCTCTGGAAGCCATGTCGCTCATAAATCATTATCTACCATAGCTTACAGGGATGGCAACAACATCGAAGCTAGAACAGCCCTCGCATGGGCAAGTACAGCCGCAGGAATTTGCGAAACACTTTCGGGCTGCATCGCAAATCATTCCATTGAGCATCCTATAAGCGCCCATTATAACGCTACCCATGGAGCTGGACTTTGCGCAACCGGCCCTGC
Source organism: Mesotoga sp. HF07.pep.5.2.highcov (assembly GCF_003666285.1). Taxonomy (NCBI): domain Bacteria; kingdom Thermotogati; phylum Thermotogota; class Thermotogae; order Kosmotogales; family Kosmotogaceae; genus Mesotoga; species Mesotoga sp. HF07.pep.5.2.highcov. Next base: position 29,708 of record NZ_JFHJ01000604.1, read on the forward strand.
ATTCTTTGATTACATAAGGCCTCATACAAAAGAGAGATTGGCCAGAGTAGCTCAAATTATGGGAGCTCCTGAAAGTGAAGTAGATATCGATAAGCTCTCGAAAATGTCAATAGAACTAATTCACAGGCTTCAGAAAAGCGTGGATATAGACATTACGCTTAAGGATCTTGGAGTCGAGAAGTCTATGCTTGGTAGACTTGCTGAGGATGCTATGAGAACAATGGGAGCTCTTGTCGAAGTGACACCTGGTAACCTGAAAACCAAAGATCTGGAAAGGATATTGGAAATGTCTTATTGATTTGTAGCTGCCAAATGGAATCCAGATTGGAGAGAACATTGATCTTTTAGGATCTCTCGCTAAATACCGAAGAACGGGGGGATTGAATCAGTCTGCCCCTCGTTTTTTCTTCCTTACGAGGACCGTTTAGAACATTTCCAGAATCAGAGCGGTAAGGATAATGAAGAAGAAAACGTCCTTGGTTCTTCGGGAAGATCAGTTG